>CAZHBL010000004.1:0-41037 GCA_964530105.1 uncultured Pirellulales bacterium
CTGTAATTTCTTTGAAGGAGTCTTTTCTGAACAGGTAATCCTGCACCGAAGCGGAAGCTATCGCTATATTTGCGCTGATTAACTGCTCATTAAGCTGCTCCCATTTCTCTGCCCTGATACCGTATTGTTCGGCCACCTTCAGGCCGCGATCGTAAGAGCGGTTTACAACGGTTATATTTCGGGCTCCGGCCTGGAGCAGGTGCTGAACGAGCAACTGACCGGTATCGCCGGCACCAATGACAACTACTTTCGCCGACGAGATATCTGCAAAGAGCTGCTTGGCCAATTCGACTGCGACACCGGCAACGCTCACCCGACCATTCGAGATAGAGGTCGTCGTATATACCTTCTTACTGGTGGCAAAGGCACAATGAAATAGCCTATTTAGGGTTTTGCCAGAGGTTTTTGCAGCACAGGCAAGCTTGTAGCTATCTTTGACCTGCCCGATTATCTGCGCCTCTCCCACTACAAGGCTGTCCAGGCTGGATGCGACCATCAGCAGGTGTCTAACCGCATCTTCATCCTCGTATGCATAAAGGAACTGGCGGAACTTATCCAACTCAATGTTGTGAAACTCCGAGAGGAACTCGGCAAGTTTGGCCGTATCGGCTCCCTGGCAGTGTTTGCCAGCACAATATAACTCGACACGGTTGCAGGTCGATATAAGTACGAACTCAGCCTGGCCGAACCTCTTCTTCAGTTCGCAAAGCGCACTGCTCGTCTCGGCGGTATTGAAGGCCAGCTTCTCACGAATCTCCACCGGAGCAGTTTTATGGTTGAGTCCTAATACTACAATCTTCATATCTTGCTCTTATTTTGCCTGTTCGGAAGCCTCTACGTTGGAAGCCGCGAAGTTATGCTCCGTACCGCAGAACACCGAAGTGCCCACTACTGCAAACAGAATCAAGGCAAAAGCGACAAGTGTTGCGTGGGCAACCGTCTTTTTCTTTAATTTAGCTGTTTTCAACAATACCATGATCGTTCCTAAAAGGAGCCAGACAATAGCGATAAGGATAATTTTAGAGTCTGTGAGCCAATCAATGGCCGTCATATTGAGTGAGGCCGAAGTTGCCGCCAGACCGATACCGCTTGCCAGTCCAAATGTCATCAGCACGAAGCATGACTTAAGGCCTAAAAGGTTCATATGCTCGAGTTTCTCAATGTTGGGTACCTTGCCGAGGACATGGAGGAGATTCTTTTGCTTGAGCTTTCGCTCGGCAAAGAGGTATAGCACTGCGCTTGCAGTAGCGAGCATCGCCGATGCTCCACCAAGAATCATTGAAATAGCATGAGCAATTGCCCAGGGAGTAGAGGCTGCGGCATTGGCTTGCGAAGCAGGTTTGGCGACAATACTCGCCATCAAGACAAGCAATAACATTACCCAGGCCATTACTGAAGAAAACCATACTTTATGTATGGCTATACTTAAAAACAGGTATATCAGGCCGAATACGATAGTAAGGACAATCAGAGACTCAAATAATCCTGTCAGCGGTACAGCCTTTATCGCTATGGCCCTGAATATAAGAATCACTGCTTCGAGCGTTACGGTAAGCGAAACAAGAGCTAAAAGAGAGCGCCTGAGTTTCTCATCCTGCCTGAGCAACTGAAGAACCCCAACCACAGCTGATGTAAAACATATAACAATAACAAGAATAAATATGGCCATCTCAGGCAAAGGCAGGTCAAACATAATTATCCTTCTTCCTTTATATTTTCGGCACTCAATCCGGTAACATATGTCGGAGGAACCTTCTTGAGTTCCTTTTTGGTTGCCAGTATGCGGTAATCAGATACTCCACAAGCCTGGCTCATACGTTTAACGATCTGCTCAACTTCCTGAATATCGGCTCCATGGACCATTGTATATAAGTTATATGACCAGTTTTCAGTTACTTTCCGCTCGTATGCGTGGGTGACTTCTTTAAATCCAGCCAATGTTGTGCCGACCTGCTCAATACGCTCGGACTCTACCAGCCAGGCGACCATCGCTCCCCCGGACAAACCCACCTTAAAATGATCTATGATCGATCCTATACGGCGGAGTTTGCCTTCGCGTTTCCAATGCTCGAGAACCGCTAAAAACCGTTTTGTATCGATACCAACAAGTTCAGCCATGTCCTTATATGGCGTTTGGCTTCTCGGGAATCCCCCCTGAAGTACGGCTAATATTTTTCTCTCAATATCAGACATCTGATTTTTCATTCTCTTTTTTCGTCAATTCACTGGCAATAGATTAGGATTAAAAGGGTCGTTTGCAGTTATCAATATTTCCCACCTATAGGAAAGGATTAACAGTATAATGTTATTTTAGTAAGTTCTACTTATATTTGCAAGGAAAGTTCTGTTACTCGCTCGCTAATCTGGGAATTTGTAGAAAAAACGCTTTATTTAGCCAATAGACTTCATGTTTGATGCTCATAACCGAGAGGATATCAGGCAATTCCTACGGAATTACAGACTCGGATGATTCGACGCCGGAATATTGCAGGAATATCCAATCATTAGCCGGTAAAATCCCATTTTTGACGATGTTTGCTGGGCACATGAGGTTAAAAAGGCATTTGATAACGGCATCAGGTTAATTGTTAAACAGGCTATCAAATTGCTTGATGAGATACTCAAGTTGCCAGATACAGGGATTCCGGGTACGTTCATTTCCGAAACACAAGGCCTGAGAGATGGACTAAGTGACGATCTCCAATGCAAGTCATTGCGGTCTGCTCGGCTCACAAACATATAGTCTATCGTTGCGGACATCGCTGGGTGGTGCTGGCCATTTCGGTAAAATTTCCATTTTCCAACCGACGCTGGGCCTTGCCGGTATTGTGCGTACTCTATCGTCCCGATCAACTCTATCTTGCTGAAAAACGCCGGTATAAAACGGCCCTTCACTTGGCCACTCAACGGATGGCGATGATGATATATTGGCTTCCGCAGCGAAAATTCGTGTTCTTAGGCGACGGCGGCTATGTTTCACATGAACTGGCCAGGTTTTGCTATCGTCATCGGCGTCATGCCACACTGGTTAGTCGCTTCCATGGTGATGCCAATCTTTATGCGCCGCTATCGGAGCCAAAGAAAAAACGCAATGGCTGCCCCCGCACCAAAGGTCGCAAACTGCCAAAACCTGAACAACTGGTGGGGCGGCGAAAATTGGTCCCTGCTACAGTTAGTTGGTATGGGGGCTCTGACCGTCAGGTGGAACTTACCGGGGATACCGGTCAATGGTATAAAGGGTGTAAAGAATTGGTTCCCGTTCGATGGGTCTTTGTCCACGCTGTCCAAGACACACACCGGGACGAATACTTTTATACCTCCGATACCAACATCAACCTTGAGCAAATCGCCAGTTGGTTTACATCTTGCTGGCCCATCGAAACGACCTTCCAGGAAGTGCGTGTCCATTTGGGTTTTGAAACTACACGGCAATATGTGGCCAATTCGGTTTTGCGCAGCGTTCCAGGCCTGCTGGGTCTGTTTAGTATTATCTACCTTGTCTTTGCCAAACATGCACGAGGTCATCATATCGAAGTTCACAGTACCGAATGGTACATCGTAGCCGAGCCAAGCTTTTCTGATGCCTTCGCTACTGTGTGACGCCTGTGTTGGCAGAAGTATTTTTGAAGAGCCTTCTTGTCATAATGGTTTCAAAAAACTACCGCCGAAATTCAAGAATATGCTGCTGGATTATCTCAGCCAGGCAGCGTGACTATATAAAATGGCAAAAGACGAGCTAAGTTTGAGCATAAAAGGATTGACTCATAACTCAACCAAGGCTATAATAAATTTAAATGTTACTTGGGCTGAGGTCGGTAGGCTGCAAGCCGGAAGTAAGACAGGAGAACAACCGAGCATTGGCAAGGGGCTGTGCGCTAGCTCGTTTGAGCTACGGGAGTTCTTGTAGCTTTTTTAGGAGTTCTGGTTTGGTTTGAGTGATTATGTTGGCAGACCGGAGTCATGAAATGCTGTGCATGGCGATGTCCGAAGCACGGAAGCGAACTTGGCTTTCGACCCAAGTCCTCTTAGTATTCATAGCCTGGCTCTTCCTGTGCTGGCTGCATTGGGACAACGACGGGCTCTGGTATGGTGATGCGCCGCGCCACGCAGCCAATGGGCTCTTCTGGAAGGATTATCTGCTGAGCTTGTCCTTCGATCCCAAGGGCTACGCCCTGAGCTATTTCGCGCGCTATCCTGTGATCGCCCCCACATCGTACCCACCGGTGTTCTACTTATTAGAGGCAGTTTTCTTCGGGGTGTTCGGACCATCACCTTATGTTGCCAAAGGCCTTGTGCTTGGATTCGCGTTGATGGCGGCTCTCTACACAACGGCCTGGTGTCGCAGATGGATTGCACAAGATGCCGGTTGGGCCGGGGTGTTGCTTGTTCTCTTGCCCGGAGTGGTTGTGTGGTCTCACGCCATCATGCTGAACGTTCCTGCCCTGGCGCTGAGCATAGGGGCTCTTTACCACTTCCGCAGATGGCTGGAGTCGCCGCCCGCATCTCCTGTGTGGCGTCACTTGTATATCGGAGCGGCTCTGGCTGTATTGTCAATCCTAACGTATTTAACAAGCTGTGTGTTGCTTTTGGTTGTTGGCATCTGGCTCCTCGTAGAACGTCGCTGGCGTTTGCTGTGGAATCGCAGAACGTTAATAGTTTTCGTGGCCTCTTTGCTGGTACTATTGCCTTGGATAATTTTGACCGTGATGTTTGAGTCGCCTCGCATCGAAACGGCCACGGGCCAGGTTACCAATCTCATATCTGTGTCGTACTGGCGATGGGCGTTCTTATATTATCCTAAGCGCCTTCCAGAACTTTTCGGCACACATCTCTTATTTATCGCGGCATTTGGCATTGCCAGCGGTATGCTTGTCCGGCGGTGGCGGCATGAAACAATACTCCTGTTGATTATGACGGCTGTCTGTTTTACCTTTTTCTCGTATTTGCCATCCAGAGAAAGTCGTTACATACTGCTGCTGTCTGTGCCGATAATCATTTTCTGCTTGCTCGGCCTGCTTTCAACGGTCCACTGCATTGGCAAGCTCACAAAAATGAGGACGGAATGGGTAAGGGCTGCAACCCTTACTGCAATAGCAGTGCTCATCATCGGCCAGGCGTGGGTGGCCTCGAAAGTATCTGTTCTGTCGATTTCAGGATTTAGGCAACTTGTGGGATTCATAGAGAAGATCGCCCCAGACGAACCTGTGTTTTACGGCGGCACAAGCCCTAACATTTTTACGTTCTATCTTCTGGCTGGAGATCCAGGCTATCGCCGCCGGGTCGTCCTTAGCAGGAAACTGCTCTATGCAGAATCAACGTGGGACAAGATACATGAATTCATCTCGTCTCCTCAGGATATAGTCGAAGTGTTGCAAAAGCGAGGTGGATGCAAGTGGGTGGCCGTGCATGATCGTCCCGATTCCCCGCAGATTGAAGCTCCTTGGCACTTGCGTAAAGCCGTCAAAGGGCCGAAGTTCAAACTGGTACAGTCCTTCCCGATCATAAGGAAGTGGACGACTGGGGTGGTGGAGAGAACCAACGTATGCGTCTACCGGTTTCTTGTTCCGATAGAGCGAGTGGATGAAGTAGATATGCCTCTCTTTTCGCTGGGGGAAAATGTACGAATTCGAATCAAGCCAATCCAGCGCTGACTCCCGCAGAACGGTCAGAACGGGTATGAGGGACAGAAACTATGTCCTCTTTGTAATAAAATATCTCTATCATTAAAAAACGAACTTTCTTTTGAGATCTTTTATAATTCACATTGGTCACCAGCTTCTATTTAGAATTGGTATAATATACAAGTTCCCCTTATGATCCAGGAAACCTGAGCGGCCATTATCATAGGCACCGCCACCCATATACGTCGAATAAATGAGTTCTTTAAAATCTGCTGATAAAATCACCAGAACCGCATCATGACTGCCATTGTTCTAATACTGATAAGAAGTGTTGTTTACTCCGGGAAAATTTGTTGATTGGGTTACACCGGTTATAACGACATTGCCTGCATCTCCAATATAAGTACTGGTCTGCTACCAATTGCTTCCCCCAATGTAAGTGGAGAAAGATAAATCATAAGCCATTGCCTGTTGCCTTTCCAATAGTTCTTGGTTGGAGAGAGGTCCCTCACTTACCTTAAAATTAGTATTTGTAATTGAAGGGCCGTTAATAATCCATACCGGTCTATCAGGATATGCATTTAACAATTGAGTCCTTATCTCGCTATTTCGGTCCCAGGCATACACGGGTGCATCTGCCTTAGGATCTAACGGATTATAAACCCAAGCTGATTGATAATCTGGATAATCACCCCGGATCAATACTAAACTTTTGCCAAAATTATATTTCACAGCAAGTTGTCGGATATCTGGACGCATGTTACGATAATGGTGATATTTGTCTATCGCGCGCCATGGGAAGAAATTTAATAGAGCCATCAGACTCAAAGAAAGAAATGCCACAACCACTCGTGTGGAATTAAAATGTACGTCAGATGTCCCAATCTTAGAATTCTCCTGTAACATCTGAATACCCCTAACCGTAAGACCCATGAGAGGAACAATCATGAGATACCAGTATCGCGCTCCAAAATCTGGTCCACCACTGAACCAATAAAGGCTGTAAGTTGCCGCGATAACGAAGATTATGATGAAAAGTAAATAGTCACCCCTTCGCTTGTTCTTGGAAAAAAATAAAAGCGCAATCAGGATCAGAGAGCCCGTGCTCCAGCCAAATAATTCAATATTTATTGCAAAAGTATTAAGATTGGCGTTAATCAATGCCTCGATTGGACCATGGCCAGGATAGGCATCGATCGCCCAGCCGAGCCCCCTTTCCGGACCAAAGCCAAGCGCATTTGACTTGTGCCCAAAGTATTTTTCATAATAGGCAGTAAGAGGAAATGTGGTCGGATTGCCTGTAATTTGCCTGTTATAGACAAGTATAGTTGCACCAACGACCAATGCACCGGCAACAAGCGCAATAATGGAAGATAATTTCAGTCTTCGCCCACCTATACCAATTGCCCAAACTCCAAGAATTCCTGCTACGATAAGGCCATCCAGTGGCCTGATCAAAGACACCATGCCGATTGCCATTCCACCCAACCCTCCCCAGATTACCTTACCACTCTTTCGAGCTCTAACGACACACAAAGCCGCAGCTAAAGTGCAAGTGAGGGTAAATGTATGACTCATGAAGTTCATAGCCATAAATATATACCAAGGTGAAAGGCATAATAAGAATACTGTGACACGCGCCTTAGAACGATCACTAATTTCCTGGATAAAAATGTAGCAAAGTAATATGTTCAATCCTGCCAGGACTGGGTTGACAAGCCAGGGAACTCCAAGAAGAACACCAAGTGCCAGAAACGACGGCCATCCAGGGGGAAAAATAGAATACCATCTAAGCGATTCGTAAGGAATCATATAAATGCTGAACGCCTCAGGAACAGGAGGAGCAGGAACTGTTAGAGTGCCATTTGCCAGATATCGTGCTTGATATAAATACATTACTTCATCAGGTATATGAGGACAGCGTTGGTATGAGAACAGACAAAGAACAGATGCCAGAACTGTTACCCAGACGGAGGCAAATACAGCAAAGCGGTCAACATTCATCAATTTTCTTGTTTCATTCATAGGTTGACTGAAAAATTTGTCAAATCTTTGCTTCCATGAAATCAATACCTCTTCAGGAAGCGCCCATACCATCAGCACTATGTTTCCCAAGTTCACGGCTTGAACGAACGCCGCAAAAAAGAGCTCGACCACGTAAACCGGAATCTCACGCGATACCGTTGCACTGGAGAGGAAGAAGACCAGACCTACTCCTAACATCTGCCAACTTTTGAATTGAGTGCTCAGCCAGGCTCGGATCTTCGCCAATCTGCTTCTGAGATGTGTGAACACAAATGCTGTCTGCACTATGAGAAAAACAAGGAGAAAGAGGTTCTTTCCTGTGAATAGACGAGATAGTGTTACATAGTGCTGGTACCTGACGTGTGGTCCTGCTTCAATTAATTGCAGGGCAACAGCCTGCCCTACAATAGCCAGTGCAAACCAGAGAATAGACTTTCTGAAACGTCCTGCTATTCCACATCCTAATATAATAAAGGCTATACCTACAGACATCGGGAGACAGAATGCTCCCTCAAGAAATCCTTCGGCATCTCGAAAACAAGGATCAGAAAATCCCCAGACAAAGAAAGATATTCCTATAATTTCAAAAATAAGGTTTAGAACATAGTGATAAACCATGGGGCATAGTTTTTAAAATTATGTATGGTCAATATATTGAATTGAATTAAGGAATTAAACAGGAGAAATAGATTTTAAGCGTAATTGGTTATTTTGCACTAAGGTTCCTCGGATTATATCGGGGTATCTTCTTGAAAGAACCTCAGAAATCGTATTTTTTTTGTGAAGTAGAACCTTTTTTTGAATATCTATTTTTATTTAGAATTAGCAAGACGTAAAGAGATAGCCTTCTTTGGCAATTACGCGGCGGGGAAATCAGCATTTTTTTCATCAGATTTAGGCTTAATCCCTTTGAGTTTTTCCCAAAAAATCCTTAGAAAAAAGCGGGGCCCATGACGAACTACGCTTGATTTCATTTTTCCACCGGCTCGGGCTCTCTCATGGCTGTTAACCTCTACAATCCGGTAACCTTTTCGAAGGGCATTGGCAATTATCTCGATTTCAATTTCAAATGCTCTCGAGGTATATTTAAAGTCAGTAAAAACATCTTTCCGGAAAACTTTATATCCGTTAAGTGCATCAGAAAGATAGCGTCCTAGGAACAATCCAACGCACAAACTTAGGAATACATTCCCTAAAGCACGTATGTTTGAATACTCTTCGCTTCCTCCTATTATGCGGGAACCAATCACAAGTCCAATACCATCCTTAAGCGCATCGAGAAAAACCGGCAAATCCTCAGGGCGGTGAGAATAGTCTGCATCCATCATAACAAGAATGTCGCCAGTCGCGGCCTCGAAGCCGGCTCTAAGAGCCATCCCCTTACCTGGCTTCTTTGTATTTTTAACCACCTTTGCATTAAAAGATTCGGCGATGGATGCCGTCGTGTCAGTTGAATGGTCGTCCACACAAATGACTTCTACCTCATAGCCGGTTAGTGTTGGAATCACTTTGTAGAGATCTTCAAGTACATTTCCGAGAGTAGCTTCTTCATCTTTTGCAGGTATAACAACACTGATTTTCGTCATTTTTTACCTCCTATAAGAGTTTTAAATGCCATTAAGCTCCAAAATCCAAAATCGATGTGTAAAGCATTAAATCCGTTCCTGTTCAGCACATCTTTACACTCATGCGTTGACCTAAGCTGTGATATTTCTGGTGGGTGGAATCGAAAGTCCTGCCGGTCATGTTTTGTGTTAATAACTTTTTCAATTAAATGAAGTATTTTCTGAGGAATCGAGTTGGTTCCAGGCCATAATAGTATAAGCAAACCACCGGATTTTAAAACGCGATGGAATTCATGCATGATTTGATCTATTTGTTCGTAAGTGAAATGCTCCATAACTCCAACATTCCATATGCCATCTATAGAGTTGTCAAGAAATGGCAAAGAGAAAATATCTGCACACAATTTCACATCCATGATCGAACTGCAACGCTCAAGAATAGGCAATGCGATGTCAACTGCAACAAGAGTCCTTGCGTCCTGACGTTTATTGATTCTGATAGAGGTTTCAGAAGTGCCCGAACCGGCTTCTACGAAAATCCCATTTAAAGGAAAATACTTATTGGTAAAATGTCTAACTGTCCTTGCGAACACAGCTTTGCGGTAAAAACTAAAAAACCTCTGAGAAAGATTTTCCTGATTGCTTGTTGACCAATGCTCCAACCATTCAATTAACTCTTTTTTATTGTGGCTAGAGTTCAGCCTTAAATCGGCTATTCCGTTGGTAATTGAATATGAATTGGTACAACAATTACAAATTAAATAATTATTTTGCAAAATTAATTCTTCGTGGCATTTTGGACAAGCCAGACGATCAAGGATTTTGCTTAAATTGCAAGTAGTCTTATGATAAAGAGCCATAGTTACACTCATCTGGAGAGCTTATTTTAAATTCATCCAAAGATGTGTTGATTTTCTTTCAACCAGTTTATAAGTTTTGATACACCCTCAATAGGATTTACATTTGGTTTCCATCCAAAATCTTTGTTGGCCTTTTCGATGTCGCTTACATATATAAGTTGGTCTCCTGGGCGCCAGTTATCGTAATCATGCTTCAATTTTCGGCCGTTTTTTCGTTTAAGGATATCTATAAGTTCCAGTAGAGAGAGAGTATTCCTTGGACCGCCTCCAATGTTATAGACTTGCCCCTTAGTTTTGGTGATGTTATCAATTGCAGCTTCATATCCGCAAATAAGATCGTCAATATATAATACATCTCGGACCTGCTTGCCGTCACCATATATGGTAACGGATCGATTCTGCATTGCTCTAATTGCAAACCATGCAATCCATCCTTGGTCCTCGATGCCGAATTGGTGGGGACCGTAAATGCACGACTGGCGAAAAACAATCGTATCAAGCCCATATATCCGAGCATAATCAATCATATACTGGTCACCAGCGCCTTTTGAGCAACCATAAGGAGAGTAGAAATCCAAAGGACGTTTTTCTGATGCACCATTGGGAAGATCTGCATAAGCGTAGCGGTCACTAATTTCTACAATTTCCAAGTCAGACATTTTTCCGTAAACCTTGTTTGTAGAGCTATACACGACAATTGGTTTGGATGATGATTGGCGAACAGCTTCAAGTACATTAAATGTACCCAAGGCATTTACATCGAAATCTTCACGTGGATTGGTAACCGATGTCGTGACAGCAACCTGAGCCGCCAGATGATATAAGACCTCAGCATCTTCAACGAGGTCAAGAAGTATTCTATCAGCACTGCGAACATCACCTTCTACAAATCTTAAACGGTTTCCGTACTGTTTCTGCAACCAATCAAGGTTTTCTTTTGTTCCAGAACGAGATAAATTATCAAAAATCGTGACTTTGTTGTTTTTAGATAGGTAGTAGTCAGCTAAGTTCGTTCCAATAAATCCAGCACCACCTGTAATCAAATAGTTATCTTTCATATTATCCTTCTTTTTGGTTGATTCTCCTTTACAACATCCAAGTTTAATCCATCTTGGGTACGAGAATGTTGATTTCAGAGAATAAGTAGGTGTTGTATTGATAATTCTCTCTGGCAACTGCCTTTATTTGACCAATCTCTTTGTAGTTATCCAACAATGCCTGTCGTATCCCGCTTGATTTTCGCCATAACCAATAATCGTAGATAAAGTCCGGTGAATGGAGGTCTCGAATCAGAATTTTTGAATACTTCTTTGCTTCGAGCCTCCTGAGAAATCCCGAAAAATCGCCAGTTTCGCTGTAGCCGCGTTCACCAATGCACGGGCTCCGGTCCTTCATAACCACGCCATCTTTTAAGTAAACCCAGGTTCCAGCATCAAGCAAGATATCCTCCGCTGAATGGCCTTCAAACTCCCTTTCTATCTCACTTATGTACCTGTAAGCATCGGACGGGAGGTATTTCAGTGGAATCCTTATAGTTTTAAGACCGCTAAACAGACAAAAGATCATAGCAACAGTAATGCCAGCTTTCAGCCAATTTTGTAACAAGAATTTTCTGTTCGTTAAGCGAGATACTATTGGCCATACTTTTACCAAGGCGGCCCAAAACCAACAACCGGCAATTAAACTTCCAGGGCCAATATGGTTTAACATCCAGGCAACTCCGCTGGTATAGGTCTCAATGAGAATTAAAAATAGCCAAATCAGCCACGGACCTATCAGCAGATTAAAACATTTCCCTCGGAGCAGTATTATGCCACCTATAAGACCAATCACAAGATAAATCCAAATATCAAGTATATGTTGGAAAGCTCTGAGAGGAGAGACATCGTGTTTTCCCAGTGAAGTAAATGCCCAATAAATGAAATGTTCTCCCCACAACATATAACAAATCCCCACAATAGTACCTATTCCTACAGATACCACTAACGGGAATATCAAGAAACGCTTAATAGAGCGCGGTCGATCAAAAATAACTAAATGAATAAAATAAAATACAGACCAGATAATTAGACTTTGTTTTACAAGGAATCCAACTACAGGAAGAACCACCATCAGTACCAATAGAAACTTTTTTCGGGAAAAAGCATATAGTAACAGCACAAAGTATGCAATTATCGAGACCAACTGGGCGAGCGCATCGTTATGTAGATTGTGCACAAATGGATTCGTCAGAGCATTAGTGCCTATCAGGAAAAGGAATGGCAGGCTTGTCATGAGCCAGAATACACTGTTACCAAACTGCTGCTTCGATGAGCTCATCTCGATAAGCTTGCCAGAACATAAGTATGCTACAACTGCCGCCAGCAGGGTGAAAATAACCTGGATAATACGGTATATTGGAATATATGTTGCTTTTCCAAAAAGCCAGGCAATGAAATAAGTCAGCATTTGTGTCCCTGGTGTATAGAAGAACGATTCGTTGTTCTCCTGGGCGGAATAAAGGGGATAACCGGCTCGAAATTTCAAGATATCGTTTACAAAGTCACTTTCTGACCATATTAAAATATCAGCAGGGAAGAAAATCAGCGAACTAACCCAAAAAAAATAAACTGCGACGAGTAAAATACACACAATACAAACGACGATACTTGATAATGTCCACGGATTTGACGCTTTTTTCCTCCACAGAAGGTACACACCAACTGGAATTATAAGTAAAGCTATCAAGGAAAGGCCAACGATTTTGACCGCACGTTCGGGCTCATCAGGATATTGGTTATTTATTGCATGAATAATGAATGCAATTATTAAAGACAGAATTATTGGCAACAAACTTATTATGAAAGTTGTTTTTTTAAGTTTCATTTATCTTTTATCAACAAATGTTGAGATGTGTATTTCAAACAAACTTAACACTTATAACGAAGTGGGATCATTTAATTCAAACTTGGATAATGACTCATTAAGTGACTTTTGAAACGCTTTTTTTATATAATTACACAATATATTTAATCAACAATATACATATGAGTCTTTTTTTATTGCCAAAAACAAATTTAGCTTTGGATAGAAATCAGAAAAATAATACGACAGAATTAATCTTCGACGACATGGCTTTCGAATATTTTTCGATAGTAGTCCTGCCATTTGTCTTTATCAAATTTTCCATCTTGATTGAGACAATTTGCCGCTGCAAAGGCCATATAAAGAGCATGGTGGGTGTTGTCGTGAGCAAAGAGTCCCTGACGACCGAAGCAAAGTAGATTTTCCACCTGACCAAGCCAATTGTCTATGCGGTCAAAGCAAAATTCATAGCCTCTATGATAGATAGGATATGCATGGCTAAGTCGACGACTGAATACCGCCTTCAAAGGGGTTTTCAGAGGTATAGATGCCCTGATGAGCGAGTCACGTACTATCTCACCTAATTCAGCGTCTGTCATTGTCCACTCAGGGTCGTCTGTGAAACAGGGAAGTTCCGCACACAGAACTGTCAAATCGCGAGGTTCTTGGGCATCATTATAATTTTTTGGTTCTGAGATTCGTGTGATAGGAATGGCTGATTCGGGAAAGTAGTGGGCATCATATTCACTAAACTGAGATTGCTCCAAGACAAGATAGATAAAAATCATGGCTCGATATTTGATTTTTTTGGATGCTTCAATTATTGACGGGGGTGCCGGGGGACTTAGTAATTGGACCAACGTTGAGACTGGAATTGTCGACCAGACATATTCAGGTCGATGTGTATGGATTCGTCCGTTCGGTGTGCGAGTGTAAATGGTGTCGATCGCACTTCCATTCATCTTTAAAGATACTACACTGGTACCCAAGTGAAAATTCGCACCGGCCTTTTTGGCGGCATTGTATAATTGATTACTTATTTGACCAAATCCTTCTCTCGGGTAAAAAAATAATCCACTGCCCGGTTGTTTAAATCCTGGTACTGCACCAAGTATTTTCTGCAACATCTTCTTCAGAGAGTTAGCAGAAACACGTCGGTGAGCCTGTGTAGGTGATATTTCTTCTGGGAGCAGACCCCAGATCTTATGGACATAAGGAAAATAGAATTCATGGCAGATGGTCCGTCCTAATCCAGATTCCAGTACTCCCGCAAAAGATTCTGTATCGGAAGTTTTTTGTTTAAATCTCAGGCTTTTCCGTATTAAATCGACTGCTGTACTTATCGAAAAAGAAAACGGCAACTTAAGAGCTAGATCAAAAGGCTTAAGTGGAAAATGAATCCAACGATTATGTAATCTTATCCGACCATGACGTGGTCTCTCCATCAACTCATCGCCGAGCAACATCTGCAAGTCTCTTAAAATCTCAGGCTCACAGGCTTGATGAAGCCTATGGCTTCCGTAATCGACGTTTATTCCAGATATATTGAAGCTGCCTGCAATTCCGCCAACATCATTTTCCTGCTCTATAACTGTAACGGAAGCGAGATTTTTTTTCGTAACCTGGTAGGCAGCCCCGAGGCCCGCCGGGCCAGCACCGAGAATTATGATGTGCGGCTTGTTCACCATGCAAACTACCATAAGGCATCATTTATAAGGCACTAGAACGCAGCTTCAGCCACCCGAACTGCATTAGCCATTAGCGAAAACGTAATATTCTTGGCAGGAAGAAAAGGAAAGGTGGAACCGTCCACGATGAACAAATTTGCAAAAGAATGACTTTGGCAATATTCGGAAGTGGTGTATTTACCACTGATCTTCGACATGGGCATCGTACCTGCATAATGGACACTTTCACCTTTGGACCGCACCCTGACCGTCCCGGGCGGTACGATGCATCCCAGCCGAAATAGCGATTTCTTCGCTCGTCGCAAAGCTTGCCGTATCTCCTTCTTCTCTCCCCTTTGGGCTGTGTACCCTATTATGAGCGATGTCTGACCATTGCTGTCTTTCCCAAGCGTAATCGTATTACCTTGGCGTCTTGTATCTGCAAAGTTGAGGTTTAGGATTCCCAATCCCGAGCGTGTGTTGCGAAAAAAGTCAATCGCGGTCCGCAGGTCCAGCGGGATTTTCTGGACTATCGGATGTACCAGGGCTGTGGTCAGACAGGTTATCTGTCCATGCACGTAATCCTTTGGACTATCCCCCTCCAAGCCCATAGCCAACATATGGAATTGGTACGTCTCAGGATTATAAGCCTTGCCGATCATCTTGGGATTGATGAATGGAACGAGAATTTGTCTGTTGTCCATTAGGCCATGGAGTTCTACGACCTCACCGTTGTTTCTGCGTATTGACTCAAGGAATATCTCGGCCGTACAAATCGGACCGGCCGCCAGAACAAGCTTATCTACCGGGAACTCTTCAGGTGCGCCGCCCTCTGTCGGAAGTGCGGTTACGCTTCTCACTCGGCCGGAACCATTATACTTAAAGTGGCTGACCTGCATATTAGGGATATAGGTGAAGTGAGGAAACTTCATGCATTCTGCCAGAGTAAGCGAAGGGGTGTAGAAAGCGCCTCCGGGACAACCCCAAATACATCGTCCTGTATAATTACATTTTGTGCGGTCACTTCTGTCTTCAGTAAGTACGGCTACTCGTGATCGGCCCAAGTAGCACTTGTATTTTTGTACTAAAGTATTCTTATGGCGTGCATAGGCTCTTAATAATTCTTGGGAATGCGTATCCAAACGCAATGGCATCATCATATGCCTGTGAAAAGGGATGAACCGTGCCAGATCATCGTTTTCTCCGCCAATGCCGATTCGCTCGGCGACCTCTTCGTAGAATGGTTCGATATCCTTATATTCAAACGGGTAATCGGCGAGTTCTTCATCATTAAAGGGATACACCCCTCCCGTCCACGCTTCGGCCAACCCTCCCCTGGCAAAAGACAACAGAGGCTCGAAACCGCTATTCTTGAAGTTCATTTTCAGAGGTTGCATGAACACGTAGCGCTTGCTCGGGGGGAATGAATAGAAATCGGATTGTGAATCTCCGAAAGTCACCGATTCATAGTTCGGGCCGAGCAGATAGCCAACCGGGTCGTCCAACTGCTCTTTGACCAAGCTCAAATCAGCTTTCGGTAGAAGGGCAGGAGGCTTCTCACGCCCGACATCCAGCATGAGAACCGGGCGATTCTTCTTCAAAAGGGTTAGTGCGAAATGAACGCCACTCGCGCCAGAGCCAACAACTATAATTTTGTCCATCGTTAATTTACTCTCGAAGTTTTTCCAATTCTATCAGCACACCTGACAATGGGATAAGAGGCCGAGAAGAAGACGAATGATGCTATCAAACACAAAATCCAGCGAATTCCTTGGATCACCAGACCGAAAAAGATTCTTGCTTTGCTGCTGGACTGGCTCGCTTCAAACAGACCATAAGTCGATTTTGAACACTCCAGAATCGCCATCAGCAGAAGAAGCTTGGAACGAAGCGCCGACCGTCGATAGAACCAGCGCGTATAGACATCAGCCATCCGAGTACAAAAAATACTCCGCTGTCCGAAGCGAATGATAAAACGGTCGAACGAGTTCGAATGGTCCTGATGAACCAACTTGGTTCGACGATGTGCTTCGCAATATCGTTTGCGAATGTATTCGCTGGCCTCCAGGCCTACGAGGTAAGCGCAAAACGCGATGCATTCGGCATCCAGGGCCTCATCGTTAGCATATGATCGTTCATTCATCAATTAACAGCCTGATTATGTCATCCATACGTTTCATTTGGTCACGATAGCGGCGAGTGACATCATTCTCATCTGCAAGTCCGTCATTACTAAACGCTGATAACTGACCTGCTGTGACGGGCAAACAGAAACACAGATACTTCTCCAAAAAGCTGAGACACCCGCGCATTAGACCCAGCGGAAGATGAATTACTCGAGGCTTTTTCTGTCCAGCCCCTTGGTGGATCTGACACAGGAACGATTCAAACGAGAGCACGTCAGGGCCGCCAAGATCCATTATCTGATTATCGAACAACTGCTCTCGTAAAATGAGCAAAATGCACTCTATTAGGTCATCAATGTAAATGGGTTGAATCTTTGCCTGCCCGTTACCGGGAATCATGATTACCGACTTGGACGCCATCTTCCTAAGTGATTGCCATATAGGCGCGTCCTGGGCGAGTACTATTGTCGGACGAATAATAGTATATGCCAGGCCGCTGTTATGTACGATCTCTTCGGCAAGTTGTTTCGATTGTGCATAGTAGTAGTATTTGACATTAGCGTACTTCACGGCAATTGTGCTTGTGTGCAAGAAATGTCTGATGCCGTGTTCTTTGCATTTCTCGACGAGCTTTGCTGTTCCCTCCGTATTGACGTCAAAGTACTCTTGCTGTCTGGCCTTCCCGGTTGTCGCAGCCAAGTGAATCACAGTGTCTGCGGCGGCAAGTTGGTTTTCATAAGCAGCAGGTTCAAGCAAGCTTCCTTGTACAAAATGGAAGTTCTCCCTTTGGGCAAGCTCCGTAGTTAAATCAGTCTGTTTACGGCTTAAACAGTATACACGTTCGTATTGGTTTAATGGTAGGCGCCGAAGGAGATGCCCAGCGATAAATCCACTTGAACCGGTAATAAAAAGGGATCGACTCATGGTGCTCGATATCCATCTAATTTTGTTAAAACTTTGCTATACAAAAGAATAATAAGGATCAATCAATTGTCATCATTAAAAGTATGAGTCTATTCATATTAATCTACTCAAACTCCGTTCCCGTTGGCTGCGCAAGAAGTGAATGCAACCTTGCGATAATATCTAACTTTTCGGCGAAGGCTATTTCTTGGTAGTCTCACTTACTCCAATCAAGTGGGAGCCCATTTAATGTTCGCGACCGATTGGCCTAGTCTGACAAACAGACCATCTTTCTATACCACAAGAACAGACAAATAAAGAACATAGCTTTCACTGTAACGTAGGGTTTATAAATAAATAATATAAGCCGGGATTTCCCTATGAGTTATATGTCTGCGTATGTATTTATAATTCTCTGTTTCATGATATTAATTCCCTTGTAGCTGCTGCGTAGTGGTTACAAAACAAGCGGATCAGGATGCGACAAGGTCAGGGATTTACTGTTCTTCGAGGGCCTAAATAAGCTGCTCGTCACAAGACAAATATTACTAAAGCTACACATATTGACCAAATCAAGAAATTTTCAAACAACCATACAATAGAGGTGATTTAATGCGGATATAAAATGCTTGTTATTGTTGCCTATAAACATATTGGTTCATTTGGATCTATATTCGTTTAACCATCGCACAAAAAAGTTCGTCCATTTAATAGAAGCCTCTGTGTTCAAATGCTCAACATCACGAAAATCCTTATTGCTCAGCCCAACTTCAGAAGCAGCCTCCCAAAATTGTACGCTTTCTACCATATCTTTAACAGCATTAGAAACATTTTTTGTGTATAGCCTATATTGACTTTCCGGATGTCCCTTGTAAATTTGAATAAATTTTTCAGGATATGGCATTTGTAGAATGTAAACTCTCACACCATCTTCATTTGCCAAACTAACCAGTTTTTTTAAATACCCTTCATATATTTCTGAGTATTTATACGGAAATTCCCAGCGGTAAATGATGTCTCTAAGGGCTTCTTCTCTTTCGACAGACTCATCATAGTCATTGGCAATACGGACTAGCGCAAGTCTTCCATATTTGTCTATGCCAATCGGTCTTGGCGCGTGTTTATTTAATAACCAATACTTAATATATTCCCGTATATAGGGAAAGACATCAGGCAATTTAAAAACACAGCTTCTCAACAAACTCAAACGTGCCTCTCCTTTATATTCTAACCAATCGGAAAAGCTCATCAAATATCGAAATAGTTCGCTTGTAGGAGGAAGTATTGAATTAAATATGCCGGGACATATTTCAATGATCATAATATCTGCTTTGCCAAGGATGTCTCGATTACGCTGGTAAATCTTGAGAGCTTCAAACAAACCACCACCCCCCATTGCAAAATTAAGAACCTGCCCTCTTGAGAGGCCCATTTGTTGCTCCATTACTGTCGGAAGAAATGCTCCTCTGGCACGTGAACTACCAAAAATCAGAACAGCAGGCTTTACATTCTTGGGGATAATATATTCTTCCAGATCTAAAAAAGTTGTCACATCACTACGGGGAACTCTACTCCAAAATATATCAGTTCTTGCAAATAGAACTTCCGTTAAACAGATTACACATGCCGCAAATATCAGGCAGCGAGGAATTTTCCACTTAATATTGAGAGTGTTAAAGCTGAAGATAGACGAAAAGAACACTTTCTAAATCTCCAAAAATTATAATGATTAAAAACAAAACATATAAAGCACCACGCATAATCCAGTACCATTCAAGCATGGCAACATGATTGTTCCGTTTATACTACGTTGGTATAAGAAGACAATTAACATCCTCAAATGCCCACCTCAATAAATCATTAAAAAGCAAGAGCATCCATTCTACGAGCGCAATGTAGCTATGAGAAGGATTCTGTAAGATGAGGTTTACACGTGCGATGATCTATCAAGTCTCGACTTGAGGTTCTCCAGAAACTCGCTTGTGCATCGGTCTTATCATCGTGCAGTTTATCTCCCAATAATCTGTCCATTTTATAATAAACTTTTCCTGCTGTTTACAGTTTCTCCTGAGACAATCGATTACTAACTTATCACTCAAGGCTTTGATGTGTAAAAAACGCCTTTTACCGATGATGATAGCTGCCAGCAAATGTTACTGGTCGCAAACAACATCTTTTAATTCTTTCAGCATCTTGGCTGCAACCATTCCATCAGCTAACTGATGGTCAAATGTCAGCACAATGTTAAAATAGCTGTTTTGAGGTAAAGGACTGCAAATACCTAAAATCGCCGATTGCATGTTGTTGATAACTGGAATAAAATAGGTCACGTCAAACAAGGAAAGATCCGTAATGGTAAATGTTCCACCCTGTAGATCCTCTACGGTCAATTCATCACGCAGATACTTCAATGAGAAATCTCTTATAAGGCTTGATATTTCTGTAAGCGATTTTTCATCAGCTTGTTTTATGACTGGAACTTTTAGCCCTTTTTCAATATTGATAGCGAAACCGATGTTAATATTAGAATACAGACGTGCGATTCCCTGTCTGTAATACCCATTGAGCACGGGGAAGTGTTTCAGTACCCGAGCAGCTTCGAAAGTAAAATACTCTCCAACTGAAATATGTGTGCTGCCTTGAGGTATTAATGATGCAATCTTACGTTCAACGGCATTTTTATCGATAAGAACTGATACACAACTGGGAATTGTATGCTCTGTGCTCGCGGTTAGTAACCGTATTTCAAATTGTTTTGCATATGCCTGCTCATATATTTCTGTTTGTACAGGTTCTTCGATATCATTTAATAAAACATGCTGCATCTGGCTAATTTTTGTTTCAACATCGCTCACTTTAACTATTTTTAAATCGGGAAAATCTTGTTCTGACAATCCATGCTTTTCCATAAGTTTTTTAGCTTTTAGCGATATCGAAGGTTGTAAGGGATTGGACTCTAATGTAAGATCATCATGACTTTCTGCATTTGTCAATACATCCGGCATAATATTGTCTTCACAGATAAAAGCAATAGTAATGCCGACTTTCACCCTACTCTGTTCGGGAATTTTATAAAAGAGAAATCCATCGCACTCTGCACTAATCGTAAACAAAGTTTTGGTCGTCTCGATATCGACAATTTCGTCACCTGTTCCTATGCAATCACCACTAGATTTAAGCCACTTAACAATAAGAACTTCATCATCATTGACATTTTTTCTTGGTACAATAATCGGACATAAATTATGCATAAAATAACTCGCTTGCTATTCGTAAAACATCTTCCAATGAAGGAAGAACACTTTTTTCTAATGGACCAGAGCTTGGTATCGGCACATTTTTTGAAGCAATCCTTCGAGCCTGAAAATTGTGTGAATGAGTCCAATGGTCATGTATCTGTGCAATAACTTCAGAGCCCAAGTTATACGTTGCGGTCGACTCCTCAATAATCAATACCTTTTTTGTTTTATGTACTGAAGTAACTACGGGAGCAATATTTAGTGGAGATATTTGCAAAGGGAATAATAATTCGGTTACAACTTCTTCATGTTGGTAGAGAAATTCAGCAGCTTCCTCAGCCAAAAAACTCATAAAGCCAAACGCAACAATGGTTATATCGGCCGGTTCAGCATATCTTATTATTGTGGTCGGAAATTGTTCTTTTGTTTCAAATATTTTCATGCCGGTCGCGAGAGGTTCATTTCCTTTTTTGCCGTATAATAATTTATGTTCGATTATTATTGTCGGATCTGTCATTTTACTCAGAATGTTCTCATATACATAGTTAATTCGGGTACGTCCATGCAGTATAATAAGACGCACATTTGGAATTCCTGCTAAGAACTTATCCAAACACTGACTATGGGTTGCACCATACCCTCTGCCCCCTCCCATCGGCGTTCTGATAATTATCGGCACGTTTACTTTATTATTATACATATGTCGAAATTTTGAAGCATGATTAACGATTTGATCAAATGCTAAAGTGATAAAATCACCAAACATAATCTCAACGATCGGCTTATAACCTGACAAAGCTAGACCATTACCGATACCAACAATTGCAGCTTCACTTATGGGAGTATTCAGTACTCTGTCAGGATAATTATTCGAAAGCCCTTTTGTAACTTTAAAAGCACCACCATATTCGTCACGGAGATCTTCGCCAAGCAAAATAATTTTATTATCTCGCCGCATTAGCACATCAAGAACGTTGTTTATAGCATGTACTTGCATTTCATCCTGAAGTTCGACTTCTTCGGTTGGAATCTCGTGATACGACGAGGAATCAATGTCACCCAGTGTGGCATAATCGGCGGCTTCTGCTGCCACTATTGCTTGACAAACACGTTGCTTGATGTTCTGTAAAGCTATACTCAATCGCTTATTACTTCTGTTCCGGTCACAATAGATTCGCAAAGGATCCAATGCAGTATAATGCAGTATTTCCTGTTGATTTCTATTGTCATCCCCTTTAGAATGGGCTCGTAATCGATAGGAATCGACACAAATAAATACCGGAGTTCCCGTCTTCCTTACATATGAAAAAGCTTCTCCAATTGTTTGTAACAATAGGTCAAATTCCCAGATAGAGCCTTGAAACATAGAAATGCCGAAAGCTTTAGCTCTATCGACAATCGATCCTGACAACGTTTCTTTCTGAGAAGTTGATTGCGCATATCCGTTATTTTCCAAAAATATTACCAATGGTAAGTGCCATTTGGAAGCAATATTCATCGTCTCATATACAACACCTTCACCTAAAGTACCATCCCCTATACAGGCAATAGTAAGTGAATCATTTTTCGCAAGTTTTTGTCCTAATGCATATCCTGCCGCGATAGGAAAGCCACCACCCTGAACACCATTCGAAAAAAACATTTTACCACATAAATGCTGACTCCCTCCAATCCCAGCGCAGATGCCCGTGCTCTTTCCCATAATTTCTGCAATTAAACCTTTGACATCATCGGTTCGAGCAATATAGTGGCCATGACAGCGATGGTTCGAAAAGATGACATCCTTATCCTTACAATGCTCGGCGAGTGCAATCGCAGCAAGCTCCTGTCCAATGCAGGTATGAGTAGTTCCAAATAATTTCCCTTGTGAAAAGAGCGTAAGGAGGTTCTCTTCAACTTCACGGATAAGAAGAGCTTTCAGCATATACTGTTCATTATCAGTGTACATGTTACTGAAGTTTCTCCTTAAGTATCTCAAGAATATCGGAGATGCTGTTCATTTTTGTCGCATCGGAACCATCGAAACGTACACCAAACTCATTTTCTATTGCCACGAGTAGCTGCACATGTCGCAAGGAGTCCCATAGTGTCACATCTTCTCTCTTCAATTCGCTGCTGAAGGTAACAGCATTTTTAAATACATCCTTAAAGATTTTCTCCAATACTTCCTGCATATATTTTCCTTATTTTTCCATAACTAACTCATGCTGTTTCTATGGCCATTAAAACTGAAAATAGATGAATGGAACATTTCCAGTAGTTCCCCCGAAAATAATTGTAAAGATAGCAAAAGCATATATCAGGCCACGAAACACCCAATGCCATGAAAGTATGGCAGTATGATCATTCTTTCGGTACTGTGTCCAGTCCAGGGCAACTATAATTGTACCATAGAATACCAAGCGAAGCATATCCTTGATCTCAAAGAGCGGACCATGCCACGAAACGATTTCCCTGACAAAGATACCAGCTTGGGAAATTGTCGCTGAACGAAAAAAAAGCCAGCCAATACATACCACATGGAACATTATAATCATCTTAATACATTTGCTGATTGTCGTTTGTCCAAGGAAAATCTTTTTTATAATGAAGGTGTTTTGTATGTTATTATGAGTTTCAATATATTCATTCATCCAATTATATACGATTAGGACAAGTCCCCAATACATACCAAAAATGACAAACGTCCAATTCGCTCCATGCCACAAACCGATTAATGACATGGCGTAAAAATGAGCTTTATATTTATTGAGAAATCCAGTTGCCTTACGCATATAGTGCATTGCGAGCGGAAAATAGAGATAATCTCGGAACCATGTAGAAAGACTGATATGCCATCTTGTCCAGAATTCTACAGGATTTTTTGAACTATAAGGTTGATTAAAATTTATCATCAATTCGATACCCAATAGCTTACTTGTACCCCGCGCTATATCGCTGTAACCCGAAAAATCGCAATAAATCTGAATTGAAAAATAATAAAGACTAATAATCAGATGAGAACTTGACCATTTCTGCGGATCATTAAATGACTCTACAACAAACGGGGCAAGTGCATCGGCAATACCGCATTTTTTAAGATATCCCAACAAAATAAGTAATAAACCTTGTGCAACCATGTTGTTGTTCACGTTGCGCTTCTTCTGCAATTGTGGTATTAGGCGAGTAGCCCGTTCTATAGGTCCAGCAACTAGTTGTGGGAAGTAGGCCACATATAATGCAAAATCAATAATATTAGAAACTGGTTTGAGCTTGCCCCTGTATACATCAATGGTATACCCGATCGTCTGAAATGTATAAAATGAAATCCCTACAGGAAGTATAACTTGTAGTGTAGCTACATCAGGATTGAAGTGAAATATATTTAATACTCGAATCGCTGAGTCTACGAAAAAATTTAAGTATTTGAACGTGCATAATATACCTAAATTTCCGCATAAACTGACGACAAGAAAAAACCGTGACATCCGGGGGCGCCTTTGAATCTGGCGAGCGCAATTGAAATCGAGCACCGTGGAAATCATCAGCAAGGAAGTAAATCGCCAATCCCACCAACCATAAAAAAAATAACTGCATAGCAATAACCAAACGTTTTGCGAGCGTCTGTTGAGTATATAATACACAGCAAGAACGATCGGAAAAAATATAAAGAATTCAAATGAATTAAATAACATGTGACAATTACTTTAAAAATGTAAATGCAAATCCCGACTAAAATAATATCTTTTCAAAAAAAATCATTCCAATAGTCCTGCCTGTTTTAGACTCCATAAAGGAACAAAATTTTGTTAGTGATTTGAAGTTGGGCTTATTACCCTGCACGCGGTATAGCGGGGATGGTTCTCCGAAATATTCCCATAAATTTGGGATCCGCTACGGCAATGGCTTAAGCGTAAAACACAAACTTGATCAAGGCCTTGGCCCATGCAGCTATGGAGGGCCAGGCGACCAGCAATGCGGCAGTGACTATTGTTGCCACTGCCGGAGACCACATGCATCGGCCCAACCATACTGGTAGTATGTATCGGTGCACGAAAACAAAGGATAGGACTAGCTCGGGCCTTAGGTCACTTGGGATCTCCGCATGGTAAAACTGTGGCGAGGAAGCCATATGATTGCGATCACAACGGCAGTCAAGGCGAACAGCGGCAGGGGAGATACGCCGTGGGGGAACAAATTTGAATAAGCTTCCATCAGCGAGATTCTGCTCAGTGCTGGTAGTTGGAATCCACCTAGAAAAGTTCGTATAACTGGATCTATCACACCCAGGCTGTGCTCGACATCGCGATACATCGCTAAGCACCATGATTCAGTGACCGACAATACAGCAACAAAATATATAACAATGCGAGGCAAACGCATCAGAACGATCGCTGCCGGGATAAATAGGAATGGGAACATAGGACTCATGTAGCGGACGCCACAATTGAACTGCAGCCTGGTATAGTTGCTTCCGCTAAAGAAAAGCCAAAAAGCGACAAAGAGCGTTAGGATGAAAATCAGTTCGAATCCCGGCAACTTGCGGCGCGCACCCCGATCTACCAAGGGGGCTAACGCAGCCAAGAGCATAAGAGGGCTCGACGTAAAAAGGCCGAAACGGTAGTCGAACACCAACATGATGAGCAAATCAAGCTGTGGCAAGCCATATCCCTGATACCCAAGCTCTATCCATTCCACGGGAGGCATCCAGTGTTGCCCGGGCAGGAACGGATTGCCGAAACTCTTCCACTGATAGAACCAAAGCAGACCGACTCCTCCCAGCGTTCCCAGAACATACCAGCAGCCGTGATGAAACGCATCTGCAAATGACGAAGCCCGCAGTCGCTTGACAAGTCCATAGCAGAACAATCCCATAAGCAGTACGATACCGCTGTAGTCAAATAGCACTGCAGTTCCGCCGGCCAGCCCCCCAAGAAAGAAACGCGTCCGTGTTGACCACCTTTCAGACGATCCTGGATTCCACATTGCGACGAATCCCATGAACGCAATGTGGCCGAGCATGAGGTTGTGGTTCAGAAAGCCCGTCCTGAAAAAGACTGGCGTGCCAAACGCATAGAGCAGAGCAAGCCACAGAGCTGTCTTGTCCGATCTAAATAGGCGGCGCAGAACATAGAACATGATGACAACTCCCAGCGCAGAACTGGGGGCCATAGCCATCGACTGCATCACAAAAGCGGCCAACCCGAACTTGACGTCGTAACCGCGGCGCCACGATTCTTTGTAGAACTCTCGGCGCATCGGCCAGGGCGAGTTGTAGGAGGGAGGCTCAGTCAGACCACTCGCCTTCCGCTTTTGATTAACGTTCTCGACGATGCGATCGATCACCGGGCGACACAAAGCGTACGGGATTGCCGCCAACATCGATACACCCGGGTTGTTGCCGATGTGCCAGCCGTAGCCCGGCTTTTCGAACAGATCGGGATGCATGTTGGCGTATTCATCAACGCGAAATGATAGATGATCACCAAGTGCCAGTGCAGGGTATATCTCGCGAACTATGTTCGTGGCAAAATGCATTGAGTACACAAGCCAACAGGTAATGAATAAGCGAATCGCGATTCCCCCATGTCGATACCCATAATATGGCAAGCAAGACTGCTTCTCATGCTTTGGTTCTTTTGCATCTCCGAGTTTCAATGTGATCAACCTTTATAGATTCTTATACGGGTAAACAAAAAAGTTCAAATTATATGCATTGTGAGACCATAGTAAGATTACGGAGCATGTTAGTTGGTCGATGTATTCTACGTATAGCCGAATTTTGGTGGAAACTAAAGTTTGGCGTTTGGATCCGCTACAATAGTAATTCAGAGACTGTTATTTGCCAATCCGACCCTGGTATAGGTACCTGTGAAGAAAGGTCTTAAGTAATATTTGCTCTGTAAAGCTACTACAGTCTCGTAATCTTCTTTATCTTCTTGAGAAACGGTATTCTCTTTAGCTAATTCTGGTATGGGAATATTCTTTTTTCGTTAATATGTAAAAAAGGCCACCCAAGCCACCTACTGCGAAAAAAAGTGATTCCCAGAGAAGGCCCAATCCCACGGAACGAGTAATGCCGACACCAAATTGGCTAAGTAATGCGGCAAGCGCGGCTTCCCGTACTCCGAGACCTCCGATGCTGATTGGTAACATAGCAGACAACTTCGCCATGGGCCATACCATTAACCAGACTTTGAAAGAAAGAGAAATTCCTATCTTCCAAGCTAAAACAAAAGATAATAAAACAAACCACATTTGGATGACTATTGAGGCACATAATGCTAATAAAACAAGTAAAGGATGTTTGGTAAACTCTTTAAGGCTGAGATGATAGCGTCTAGTACTGTTAACAAAAAACTTCGGCCTACCCCAGCGTAGAGGAGCCACAATAAGAATTACGCAACACAGAACAAAAAGCAAAATTAAAAGAAGAGTTCCGAAAAGCGTTCTGTAGGTGCCGGCAAATAGCGTCTTGGAAAACAACAAGCTTCCACTAAAAGCAATTAATACGAGAGTGCTTGCATCAAGAATCCTGTCAAAGAGACTTCCTAAAATGACCGCCTCTTTATTTTTGTTTAGCCTAATTGCAAGTCCGGCACGAACAATATCTCCACCGGTCATAGAGGGCAAGAACATATTTGCAAACAGACCAGCGAAATAGCATCGGAATGTACTTAATAGAGGTAATCTGTTATTGCTGGTATTAATTAAAATACTCCATTTCATCACACCTACTACGTGTCCTGCCATGAGTGACAGAACTGCAAGGACCCAAAACCAAAAAGGAATCCGTTTGATGGTTGCCAAAAGGTCAGGAATTGGCAGCATAACAAATAGAATAAAAAGAACAAACGCGCTCAAAAAGACACGCATTAGGGGCTTTCGCCATAACTGATTCAGAAAAGAAAATCTGCTGAACATCGTCATTCTTGTTTCAGTGCTAAGCCAAACTTGGCGATTTGATCTGATAACAGTCCAATCGCCCAGATGATGAAAGCGCCTAAGAAAGCAAATACCGCACTTTCAGAAAGATTTCCTATAAAAAGATCATATATGAATTTCGCCAGACCACAACAGAAAAAAAGTGCTCCCAAGGGCAGAAATACTTTTAAAGGATTGAAATACACAATCGTCCGTAAGATCAACAGAAGGAAGTAGTAGGCATCTACAGCGCGAATCTTCGATTTGCCTATACGCTTATAATATTCAATTGGATGATAATATACCAGGTAGTCATTGCATAGTAATGCCAGAGTTACAGTCGTCGTAAAAGAGAATCCTGACGGCAAGATATTATAAAACCGAGCCACAATAGACTTTCTCATGATACGAAGACCTGAATTAAGGTCAGGAATTTTCTGCCCTGCCAAGTAACCTGCCAGTCTTTGAAGGAACCACTTCGCAGGTCTCCGAATAAATGGCACTTGAACCTTACCACCTATTCTTGCGCCTACAACCATATCGTAGTCTTCAACCTTCTCAATCAATACAGGTATCGCACTGGCAGGATAGGTCCCATCTGCGTCGGTAATCACGATTAACTCACTCTTTGCTCTGGCTATACCCGTTTTCAAGGCGGCGCCATAGCCGCGATTCTTTGGAACAGAAATAAGTGTCGCCTTTTCACCCATCACTTTCTTGGCTGTATCATCCGTGGAACCGTCATTGACGACGATGATCTCATAAGACTTCTCAGTCTTCTGCATCACACTGTGAATAGCTCTTATCTGGGCAGCAATGGAATCTTCCTCATTGTAGGCCGGAATGACTATAGAAACGTCTAAACGAGGACATGCCTCACCATATGATGAAATCAATGGATTACTTGTCATTTATTGGATTGTCCTTCAATGCACTCTAAGGAGTCCGATTTGCATTTTGGGGATAATGAAATGGACCTTAACTCAAACTATAGAAGAGATGGTTTGGACCTACACACAAAAAGAGTTCCTCCCCCTAATGTGCCCGGAAATTCTTTTATGACGGTGAATTTTTCTTGAATAATGGACAACATCCCCGGGTAGAACGCTTCCATATGGTCTGGGAACGAGTAGATCAGCCATATGGACCTGTTTTGAGAAACAATCTCCTGCATTTCCTCAATGGTTTCTACTGGTTTGAGACGAGGAGCGTAGTAGTTCTTATAGGGATAAGTTGTGTGGCCCGTTGTTATGATAATGTCATCTTTATTACGATTTTTCTCTACATAGTCGAGAGCGCCAGTATAATCTTGCTTTGGGTAGCGATAGTTGTGGTACAAAGACAAAGTAGAAAACATAATAACGATGCCGGCCAGACCTGTCTGAAATACTCGATTTAGATTACCCCAGGATATAATGCGCATCATGTGCCCAGCAAGAAAATTGGCGACAACGGTGCTTCCTCGTATGAGTATTAAAACTCCTATACCCAGTTCGAAAAAAAAGAATCGTGGATAGAAGTGGCGATGAAGAACCAGGAGTGTCGTTGCCCCCATAACCACAGGAATCACAAATAGAACAGTTACAATGTAGTTGGTTCTGGCGTAACTGACGAAGCCGCTGATGAAGAGCAATGAGACAATGCCAATCCCCAAAAACGTGCCAAACCCGATCTGCAAGCCATGAAGCACCTCGATTATTGCCCAAATTGGATTGGTCCACGCCTCCACACGGATTCCGCCCGTCTGGACTTGGAAAGAGTTTACAACCTGAGGAAGAATCAAAGCATATAACTGGAAGGTGAAAAGACCTATGAGTAAGAACGATAATAGCGGCCACCAAACCGTAGGAAATAAGTTTTGGGCAGATCTTTTCCCTATTATTAAGCGAAAACCGTAAATCATTACATGGCTTGCCAAAACAAAAACTGCTGTTAGATGCGTATACATGCCTAAAGCCATGGATGCAGCATAAGCAATCCAAACGGAAAGCGTATTTGTCTGAGAGCCTTTCATAAAGAGCCATGTACTGAGTAGTCCCCAGAACAATAGTCCCGTGTACCCCCTGGCATTTTGAGAGAACCAAACGTGATGATAGGATACGGCCATTAAGATTGTAGCCAACACAGCTTCCCTTTTATCGGTGACGGCTTCACCTAAAAGAAAAAGAGCCCATAGACTGCCAAGGCCAAATAAAAGTGCGGGTAATCGAAGAGCCCAAGCGCTCTCCCCAAATAACTGTACGCTGATGTGTGCCATTAGGGAGAAGAGAGGGTGATTATTTTGATCTGCATAGGTTGTAATAAGTTGATGAATAGGAAGCCTTACAAACTCTACGAGGGTAGCCACTTCATCATACCAAAGGCATGAATTCAAGCCGTATGCCCTTAATGCGGCAGCAAATGCCAATATCATTGCCAATGATATCCAATTCTGAAATCCCTGCTTTTCCTTTACTTCTTTATTTTCATTCAATAAAAAAGATGTACTCCCCGAAGTTGGTGAATAAAAAGCTCCGATAGCTACTGCTATTAATCCATTCAATATTAAGCCTACTCTAAAAAGCAGAGCACCTTTCACAACATCCTGATAATTAGATGCTGAACTCCCCACTAACATGATGGCAATCCTTTCGGAGGACTGAATAATGCCATATGCAACAAGCGTGATCCCAAGTAAACAAAGAATTATGTTAGTTGTCCTTATTTTTCTTCTTCTCATTTGAGGAAACGTCACTGCGTTGCTCATAATTCCATGTAGCTGCTGAGGGGCACTTGGAAAAGCAGTTCATATCTTTATTTTTTCGCGATTTTTTCCAGGGTAACGGGATCTTGTAAAAAGGAATCAGTTCCGATCCCAGTTTGATGAGATGCTTTAGAAAGTAAGGATTTTTCAAGGTAAAGATTATAGTATCCCACATAAAACGGGGATTGAAATAAAATGAATGTGTAGCTCGCTTCTGCCATGATTCGGTGTCGAATCCCGGAATTTGAAGAGCTCCTTTGCTTGTCCATCCCCAGCGTTTTTCAAATGCAGAATGGTGTTTTGAATCCCAAACATTATTAGCCCACCAGTGAGGTTCAACAGTTCCATCCTTTATGGCTTGTTCGTACATGGCTGTTCCTGGGTAAGCCACTGCAACAAAAAACATTGCCAAGCTTGGTCGAATTTTTTTAGCCAGGTCAATTGTAGCAAGCATTGTTTCTTCTGTTTCTCCTGGGCTGCCTACCAAAAAAGTTGAATATGTCCGAATGCCATGTTTTCGTGTCAATTTATGCGCTTCATATATCTTCTCTATATCAACTTCCTTTTTAAGATTTTTTAGGATCTTTGGATGTCCTGACTCCACACCGAAGTTGATAATGAAACATCCAGCGAGTTTCATGATTCGGAGTAATTCGTCATTTACTGTATCGACGCGAGCATTACATCTCCATTTGATTTTCATCCCTGATCTCATAATGGCTTCACAGAATTCGAGAACCCACTTTTTATTTGCGGTAAAAGTACTATCCTTAAATACAAAATTTCTTACTCCATATTTTCTATAATTGAAATTGATCTCATCAATGGTTTGTTCCTTAGAGCGTAAACGGAGCTTTCTCCCCATAGTCGTAGGAGCATCACAAAATATACACTTAAACGGACAGCCTCGCGTGATGACCATGGAAATAACATAACGTCCGGCCATTGTTGGAATTCCATACTTAGTGATATCTACCATGTCATAGTCGATACGTGGCAATGAGTCGATATCCATAATAAATTGACGGGGTTGATTCTTAATAATTTCTCCATCGCTGTTCCGATAAATCACACCAGGAATATCATGCAGACAATCCGGAAAGCTACCTTGTCCGATTTTCGTACATACGTCTATCATTGTTAGTTCACCTTCTCCGTAAACGGCGAAGTCGAAAGAGTCAGATAATGAGAAGGTTTCCTCGAAGGTAGAACTTATCTGCGCGCCGCCTAATACGATTGGTAAAGAAGGTCGGGCTTCTTTTAATGTGGCGGATGCTTCCAAAGCTGAAATAAGCTGAGGAGTCATGATACTAAATCCAACCAAATCCGGATTTGCTGCCAAGATCCTACTGACCATCTCCTCAATAGTAAGACCATCTATATCCGCATCTAAAATTACGACATCGATTCCATGTGCCTTCAACATGCTACCAATATGTAAGATTCCTAATGGCTGTAATCCGTAATTTGGCTTCTGGCCTGGAAGCATGGATGGATAACAAAGTACAACCTTCACAACATCTTCCCCTTAATGAAAAATATCATCTTGATCCCGAGTATTTACCTCTTAAATACCGCAATACGCTTCTAATTTTAACGAAACAGGAAAAATAGAATGTCCCAATAAATCTAAAAAACATATTGTTAGAGAAATAGAACATATCAATTCTCGGCAGCTCATAAATATCGCTGTACATACTTACAAAATCCATATTGGTACCGCAGGCTCCGTGAAATTCTGTTTGCACAACTTCCTTGATCTCCTTATTTGTGATTCCGTATGGGTAGCAAAAAATAGTGACATCGTGATTGATGTGTTCTTCAATTGCCGATTTGGATTTTATAATTTCTTGATGGGCCTCTTCCAAAGACAGTTTCGCCAAAGCCTCATGGGTCATACTATGGGCACCGAAATCAATACCCTTGTTGGCCATCTCGTTGATCTGGCCCCACTCAAGCAAATCTAACACAGGCATTCCTCTCAAGGCTGTGTTCCATTTGCTTGTTTTCCCGATGTATCCGGGTACCAAAAAGACGGTGGCGCTAAATCCGAATTCCTGCAAAATGGGATACGCCTTTAGGTAAAAATTTTTGAAACCATCGTCAAAAGTAATGACGGCTGTCCTGCTGGGAAGAGGCTGCCTATTACGTATTAAGTTTATAAGGTTATTCAATGAAATGATGCTGAATCGTCTATCTTGTAGAATCTGCATCTGGTCTCGAAATTTATGGGGAGTTGTAGAAAGAACGGAACCACTATTGTCAATCGAGTGATATGTGAGGATCGGAATCCTGATACTCATTTCAGGATTTTTCTTCTAAAATGCTCTATGATGATTTGGAGTGTTTGCCTTAACGTCGTTTTCGGTTTGTAGCCAACCTGCTTGTAGATTTTTTCCAGGTTTGGCATTCTGCGCATCATGTCATCGAATGGTTTTCCATAGGCCTGCTCGTAAGGAATATACTGTATTTGAGAATTGCTGCCTGTCATCTCAATGATCATAGTCGCGAGGTTTTCAATAGCCACCTCTTCAGTCGCTCCTACATTATACACATCGCCATAAGCCGTAGGATCGTTTGCTAATGTAAGCAGGCCGTCTATGACGTCACCAACATAAGCAAAGCATCTTGTCTGTTTTCCATCGCCGTAAACCATCAACGGTTTTCCTAAGAGCGCGGCTTGCACAAACCTTGGAATCACCATGCCATATTGCCCCGTTTGTCTTTCTCCCACCGTATTGAAGAGACGTAATAAGACAACGGGTAAGTCATACTGTCTGTGGTAAGCGAGGCCTAAGAATTCATCAATAGCCTTTGAACAGGCATAGCTCCAACGGCTGTAAGTTGTTGCCCCAAGCACACAGTCTTGATCTTCCCTGAACGATTCGTTTTCACTTTTGCCATAAACTTCAGAAGTACTTGTGATGAGAACCTTTTTCCTGAACTTTTGTGCGACTTCCAAAACAACCTCTGTGCCTCTAATATTCGTTTCTATTGTTCTGACCGGTTCGTCTACTATCAATTGAACGCCGACTGCGCCTGCGAGGTGATAAACCATATCGGCCTTATCAATAAGGGTGTATATCATCATTCTATTTAAGATAGTATCATTGACGAAAGTAAAGTTCTTGTTTAAAGTCAAATGATAGATATTTTCCATACGTCCAGTTGAAAGGTCATCAATAACATCAACACGGTGTCCGTCCTTGAGTAATCTTTCACAAAGGTGACTGCCGATAAATCCTGCGCCACCTGTCACTAATGCTCTCATGTAAGCCCTTTCGAATAACTTTGCTATTCGTAAAGAAGAATAGTTGTCAGTGAATTATCAACATCAAATATGTATCTAGTTCAAATCAATCTGCTTAGACTCCGTCCCCGTCGGTTGCGCGAAAAGCAAAAGCAACCTCACTGTCATATCCGACTTTTCGGCGGACATTATGTCTTAGCAGTCGCAGTCACACTCGCACCAATCAAGTGGGAACATAGTTCATATTCGCATCCGACTGGTTCGGGCTAACTAACAGTCATTCTATACCATGAGTATCGACAAATAAAGAACAGAGCTTAAGCTGTGCTGTAGGATGTCTTTAAATAATATAAGTCGTTTATAAGATTAACTTTACAGGGAAATGGTTCCCGTAAACATGCTCAGGTCTATATAACGTGGCGGTTGACGACGACCTCCCAGTAACCGCTGCCCTCCTCGGGCAGGAACTCCAGCAGCAGATCGCGTCAGTCGATGCAATTTGCCGCGTACAAGTCGTAGGTGATTCCACGTTCAACTGTGGCATGTAGGCATTGTACTCCGTGAAGTATACTTCTCAATCCATTATCAGTCGGTCGTGAAAATTTTCGTCCACCACGCCACCGACTGTAATTGGGTGTTGCTCCATGCGACGCAAGGCATGCTCATGGAGGTTTTTGAATCCATCCTCAAACGTATGGAAAGCTGTATCTGCAGGCCAGTTACCATCGTGTTACTGCTATTCGGCGAAGTGAAACCACATGATCTCCGGCCTCTGCGAGACGTGCCATTTGACATTAGAAAGTCTGCGGTGAAATCGAAACAACCGAGCCGCTGTTGTCCAGTGAGTGGTATGTCAGAATTGTCATCGACCGCATTGCTTGCCTGTAATCAACTGTGTCTGTCTGCTGGTGATCACCTAACGCGACATGTTTCTCCCATGCGCCGGACGATTCATAAGCAAAAACCGCTCGACGTATTGGATTCGAGTAACTGCACAGCATCCACACCGTGTGAACTAACCTAAAATAGAATTCAAAAAAAAGTTATTCTCGTGAATCCTTATTTTTTTCTTGTTTTTTGAATGAATTGATATTTTTTTATACTTTTAGTTGAACTCTGAATAGGAACTAGAGTCAAACCTACGGGCGTTTTACTATTTATTTCGGCAATATTTGATTTGCCGATTTCCCAAAATTCATCACTTGCTCCAACGTCCAAATGATCCATTTCTTTAAAGGTTTCAGATGAAGAAAAAAATGTTATAAATGTAACTTTACCTATTTTAAATATTGTCTCTGTTCCATATGCAAATTCTGGTCTGGTAGGCGGACGGGAAATATACTCCGCGTTTGCGGCTTGAGCATGAAAGTGAAACTGTAACGCCTCTCCAGAATCTAATAACACAATTATTTTGCGTTCTCTACCTGAAAATAATTCATTATTATTCAACTCTTGATTTATTGAAGCGAAATACGGGTCATTAAATCCAAACTTCTTGAAAGAAAAAGATCCGTTCTTAATAGCTTCATGAAGAATACCTCCATGGTAAAGAAAACCGCCAGTGTACATTACTCCATCATGAGTATAAAAATAAGCATTTTGTATAATATTTTTTAACGAATCCGGCTTAAAATGACCTAATCCAACAAATAAATGAATAGAACTTAGTATAATTAAAATAGACCATACAATTGAAGGCTTATATCTTTGAACTAATAAACCAGCAAGACGAGTCAGGCCAATAACACTTAATAAAGATATAGGGAGTACAATTAAAAGAAAATAGCGAGGTGTTGTTGTAGATCCATAATAAAACATACATACCGGTAAGCACCATATCAAGACAAAACCAAGAATTCGACCTCTTTCAACTATAAGCTCTCTAAAACCGATAACTGCTAACATTATTGGGAAAATAGAAAATGACCACATCAAATAATCCCAAAACATCGTAGGGAAATTTGGATTAAATAAGTGTGTTGTTACGGTTGAATAACAATTGTCCATCCTCGAATCTATTGAAAATATTATGCCATATATAACTATTAAAATTGTCCCCGCTACCATGCCTATGGTAATCATTTTTTTTATGGAATTATGGTTTAAGTAGGTTAGCCAGGCTATTAAAGGAAATAAAAGCACGGAATCAGCACGAATAAGAATAGCTATCCCAAAAAGAGCTAAAGCAAAACATTCTGCTACCTTCATAGGTTTATTAGACAAAATAACAATAGACATGATACAAAACAGCAGTGCTACAATAGCTACATTTCCATATCTACTGCTTGTCCAAAGAACTGGATTTATGTACATGAAAAATAAGAGTAAAATTCGTTCAAGAGAACTTAATATATTTCTAAATATGAAAAATCCTAAGAATGGTATTAATGCACCGGCAAATGCGGAGAGAGTTACCATAATCGAAGGTATTAAACTAACTTTGCTTCCTAAAACTATACATATCAATTGTACCAATCTATAATATCCTAATTGTGGGCCATATCGATATGTGTCACCAATATTGTCATTAACTAATGCAGCTACTCCGGTTGCTATGAATATGTCGTCGCTCTCATACCAAGAGCCGTAGGCGGCAAATATTAATCGGCCCAAGAACATGATTAAGAATAATACCAAACCTACTCTGAGCGTATTAATGGAGTTCAATTTATTTTCACAAAATATTTTTTTCATAATGGTTGAAACTAAAGGCTATGAATACATCTATATAAGGAAGTAAGATTAAAAATGGTAAAATAACTTTTTTGTCCATGTTAAATACTACTTAATTTCTTTCCAAATTTTCCACATTGCCCAATAACAATCTAATCCTCCATTAAGGCGTATTTTTAGGTGAGACTTAACAATTTACCATCTCCCTTAACTCACTTATTTGCTATTCTCTTTGCTACTGTCCGCCCAATGCGGCGACCTTGCTGGATAGCATAATTAGTACCTCGATCTTCAGGATAGATCTGGGCCATAGTCGAGATATAGAGTCGCTCTATGGGTGTCTCTTTTGATGGAATGATACTGCTAAAATATGGTGTAACAACTGGTTGTGCATAGCGGGCTTTCCAAATGGAATATTTTAGAACCCATGATCTATCAAACTTGGGGAAGATGCGCTTAAGATATGGTAGTGAGAACTCGAATATTTGCTGTTCACTCATACGATACAGTTCTGAAGTTTCCAGGAGATAAGTAGATAAATAGACTATGTGCTTGCCTCCATAGGTTTCAGGGGATTGGAAATTACAGTGCTCGATCAAGCCAATAAAAGGGAAATCTTTTTCATTTATGTTAAGCCAATAAATGTCTGAAAGACTTTGTGAAAGTTCCAGAACTAAACAAACATTGGCCAAATATTCAATCCTTTTTAATTGGTCAATATAACATTTTGAGACATGAGGTTCAAGCAAATCAGCGATAATGGGTAACGCAGGAGTTAAAATAACAGCTTGTGCATTGACTATTCCGTTTGGTGTTTGAACTCCCTTGATACAACCATCTTGGACTACTAGTGACTCAACGGAGACATTAGTTTGAATCGAACCACCTAAAACCTTAATCTTATTTGCTATAGTTTCTATAAAAGCTGCAAAACCACCGTTATAATAAGCAAGAATCTCCTTTCCAGTCTTCCTGCGGCTTCCCCCGCGCAGCACAAGTTTGTCCCAAAACCATACTGCTGATATTTTAGAAGCAAAAGGCCCAAATTTGCCACGTAAAAGTGGCTCCCAAACCACCCGAAAGACCTCACGCCCACATAGTTTAATTAACCACTCTTCGGCAGTAAAGGACTCTAGTTGCTTCCAATCCTTCACTCGGCGCGCTCTTAAGATGAGCAACCCAAGCCGAATACGATCCGGTAGAGAAAGGGGCTTGAATTGCAACAAATCGAATGGTGTGGATAATTTTAAGATCTTGTTATCCAAGAAAATTCCCATCTTTGTGGGGCGATACTGTAACTGCTCTTCGGATCCTATTTCCCTTGCTAATTCGAATACATACCGATCGCTGCAGAACCAGTGATGATAAAATTTTTCTAATTGCTGATCGCCTATCTTGAAACTCCCTGCAAGCCCCCCGATTTCTTCCTCCTTTTCGAGAACTGTTACTTTAAAACCTCGGTTAGCGATTTCATAGGCTGCAGCCAAACCTGTAAATCCTCCACCTATGACTACTACATGTTTTTCATACTTATCTTTATTCATAATATACAAAAAGTATTAAATTCAACTTATACCGAAATACTTACACTGATTTATATATATTACATAAAAGAGGTCATTATTCTTTGTTTTGGGAAGCCAACACCATTTGTCTCATATATCAGATAATTCAGGCTTAGGCATAAGTAAATTTTTACTTTTGTTTACAGAGCACTCAGATGTAACCTCTACTCTATGGGATATTCAAATGCTCCTTCTTATTCATTGTCCGACGGCCTGATGCGTAGAACCACACGGTTCCAGCGATGAAGGACACACCACAGCAGCCAAAGTACAACCAGTGAAGCAGTAATGATTTCGCTGCAAACCACAGACCGCGACGGGACGCGAAGAAACGATAGAGTTTGATGTTTACCAGCATCACTGCGATTGCGGCCGCAGCAGCGCCGATAAGCGCCAATGGCCACCAGATCGCTGCAACGAAGAAGGCACAGGCGACAAAGGCCAGTCCAACGCTCAGCCGCTGCGATCCGGTCACATTGAGGGTCTTAACGGCCTTGCCGCTACGCAGCATCAGGTCGATCCAGGGTATGCCTCGTTGGCATACGTCGGTCTTGATCATATTGGCGAACGACCAGCGTTTCAGGTGTTTGCACTGGATCGTCTGGTCGAGTACGATCCGGCCGCCATCGGCCGCGATCCAGGTCCCCAACTCGATGTCCTCGATCGCCGGACGGCGATAGCGTTGCTCGTCAAATCCGCCGTATTTGATGAAAACATCGCGCCGCATCGCCCCACAACCGGACCAGAAGGTTGTAATCGGCCCGGTAGATTGGCAGTGCGTATAATGGTGAAACATATTCCTATACTGCGAGAGGAAACCGGGATCTGCTGGTGTGTCGTCGTATGTGCCAATCACAGCGGCGAGGTCCGGATCCCCGGCGAATTTGTGCATGAACCGCTCAATCGTATCCGGATGAACGCACACATCTGCGTCTATAAAAACGACAAACTCGGTCTCAATTTGCTCAACACCCCTATTCCTCGCCCGCGCTGGCCCGCCGGGTCCATCGATCCGAAAATATCGGTAACCGAAGCGGTCCACCAGAGGTTCAATGGCCTCGGTGGAACCGTCGTCAATCACGAGCACGTTGAAGCGGTCATAGATTGACTCCGCCAATGCCGCCAGGCACTGATTTAGATTATCGACGTCGTTGTATACGGGCACGATGACCGTAGCTCTGGCAGGCATATCCATGCAGTGTTCGATCGTCTGCGTCATCACTTCATCTGCTTGAGAATGCGCCTCCTCTGAGCGGCAGCTCCAGGCCTCGAAGCTGTTCTCTCGACTGCATCCCTAACAGCAAGACGTCTATTAACATTTCTCACCGATTCCAGATTCCTTGATCGCGCTCAACGCTCAAGGAAACATGTAATACGCTCGTGAATATCTGAAGTCTCAGCTCCGATAATCTCAAGCTCACTCTCACTGAAATTCGGAACGTAGTAAGAGGGAAGATGAAGCCGCTTCTGTTGCTCAGCCAGTAAGGCGGCTTCCGGCACAAGTCCCACGTGAGAGTAAAGACGAGCAAGGTTTTCCTTCGGACTACCGCAGAGTTTCTCGTAGCTGACAACAAGTGTACATTCTGCAACCGTCTCATTGGTCTCCAAAAGGTCGGCTAAATACGTGTGAACATCTCGCCAGTACTTCGCCCAGCCCTCCACTTCGCGGCCTTTCCTCCAAAGCTCTTGGATTTCGAGCGTCCTGTCATTTAAGGTCAGGTTCAAAGGTCGCCTGTCAAGGCCAAATTCGAAATGCCCGGATCGTCTCATATAGGCCAGCACACGCTTGTCGCGCTTCTCCTCTTCAGAGAGCAAACGATGTTGTTTCATGAGTGATGCGATATGGTAGACGGGTTCTCTGATGGGAACAACGAAACGTGCATCAGGAAAGAGGTTGCAAAGGTAGTCAAGTCTGGCGATATTGTAGTTGTCTTTGGCCAAATAGCGATGAGCACCCCTTGACAGAAGGAGTTTGCGAATCGCCTGAGTGTAGAATGTATCGAAATCCGAAACCCGTTGAAATTGATCCAAGACGTTTCTTACCGTTGGATCGTGGCACGTTGGAAAGAAATGCTTCCAGAGTATTTCCTCCATAGCTTCCGGGCTTTCCGGGGTCACTCGCAGGCCATCGGCGTGAGACCGCTCAACAGGGTGATGGTCGCTCTTCCTGCCCATTTGAAGGAATTTCCCCCACCAATAGGGAAGCATGACAAACGGAAAGTCCATGTACCGGTATGACGCCACCCCCTTGTTCTGCGAAACCAGCTCCAGAAGAATTGTAGTCCCCGCCCGAGCCAGCCCGCTGACATAGATCGGGCGGTCGATCGTAATTTGAGACAGCCGGCCTTCGAGAAACTTTGTCTCCAACCTGCCTAAGGAGAACAGCAGGTCGTCATTGTGCTCGGCACACCAGCCGAGGAAATCATGGAGCAGCACAGCTTTCAACAGATAGTTCCTGATTGCCTCACTTTATTCAATGCGAAAGCCCAGCTTGATTCCGAGGGCTGCGAGGAAGACAAATATAAAAAATGGGAATTCCCATCCCGCCGCCCAACTGGGCATCCCCTTTACTACGTGCTTCTTGGAAAGGTTCAGTCGTATACTGTCTATCGGCGCATCCTCGACAACATACCCGGCGGGGCTGTCCAGAAGAACACTCCACCATCGCCGCTTATGAATCACGGGGGTAGGTGGTGACAAGGGTGCACCCGAATAAATCACCTTATTATCGGCCATGACCACGATCACCTCGGAACTCGTCCTCTCGTGGTCGCCGGTTTCATCGCGGGCTACCGTATCCAGGTTATGATGACGAAGCAAACGCAAATCAACGTTCCCGTCTGCTGCCGTTACGACAAGATCATCACGTGCATCCGGAGCCTCATACGCCAGAGACGTGTGAATCCAAACGACAAGAAGCAGAACGGGCAGGGCCGAAACAAGCCCGGGACCGAGAACGATGCCGAACAATCTCAGTGATGCCGTCAGGTTCTCCTTGGACAGACGCAAGAAATCCACGAATTTGAGATCCAAACGCAGCATCTCACGCTGCA
>CAZHBL010000005.1:0-18814 GCA_964530105.1 uncultured Pirellulales bacterium
ACAGGAGCGTCAAACGAAAATGGCTGACGAAATTGGCCTGAAAATAACTATAGAGGCAAACACCGCCATAGTGGCTTTCAAGTCCGCTTCAATAAGTGATGTGGATGGAATAGCCACCGCTTCCAAACAAATAAAGGAGTTTATCGACAAAAATAAACCGAAAAGACTCGTATTCGATTTTGAGGGAGTAAAATTTTTCTCATCCCAGGTACTGGGATTACTTTTGGATATCAGGGCCAAGCTGGGAATTTACAAAGGCGAAGTAATGATTAGTGCGATAAATCCCCAATTACACAGAGTTTTCAAGATAACTAATCTCGAGAAGGTATTCAAATTTTTCCCGGATAAAGAAAGTGCCCTGGAAATAACAAGCACAGATTAACTACCACTTTCGTAATAGTAAGATTCCGTCCCTGAAAATGCCGGGATGAATTCTGTCAGAGAGGATAATTTAATGTACATAGAGAAACAATTTTCAATCTTCATGGTAAATAAGCCTGGCGTTCTGGCCCGTGTGCTAGGGGAATTCGCACAGGCTAAAATCAACATCATGGCGATAACAATGATGGATTCTATGGAGCATGGAGTTATGCGAGTGGTCTTCGCCGCACCCGATAAGGCGAAAAAGGTACTCGAAAAACTGAATATGCCGTATAGCGAAACAAATGTTTTGTGCATAACACTGACCAATGAATCCGGTGCCCTGGCATCAGTTGCGGAAAAATTAGCCAAGAGCCACATAAATATTTCCTACGCATATTGCACCGCCGGAGCCAAGGGAGGTCGAACCACCGGCATTCTAAAGCTCGCCAACGTGCAAAAGGCCATGCAAGTGCTGCAGGAAAGCCATAAAAAGGCCAGCAAATCACACCCGGTTGTCAGACGCTCACGGTCCTCGAAACAATGATGATTTTTTAGATTTGCTTCTTTCATATAAAAATAGTTGACACAAAAGCAAGTATTCTGCTATATTGCTTGCGATTTATGGCACGGGGCCGTAGCTCAATTGGTTAGAGCGTCGGACTGTCGATCCGAAGGTTGAGGGTTCGAGTCCCTTCGGCCTCGTTTATTAAGATTAGGGCCGGCAAGCACTTACGCTTGTCGGCCTTTTTCTTTAGGCCCTCAAAAAACACCTGTGCACCAAAATGTACCAATTTTTGACACATAGGTTTGCTCCTTTCTGACTGTGTCGGCAGCACCTCCTGACCTTCCTGATGAGGGCAGGCTTTTGATCAATGCAGACCCTCCATAGGGACAAGCCTTAACAATTTGATCGATATACCAGCTTAACTGCCCTCACTGCCACGTCAAAGAAAAACTATACTTGTAGAGTTGTTTTCTATTTTCGTTATTACGACACCTTATCATAATTTTCCGTGAGCAAATCCTGTGGAGACATGCAGGCAAGATATTGTTCTGTTGCTCTTAGTCCCTCTAACGGTAGGGTTGTTTGTTTTGGTAGAGATTAAGTCGTTTTATCATCTCTTGAATAATATGCTCATCGACTTTGCCGCCGGCCAGTGTGATTGCTTTTTGAACGGTTTCGACAGCTAAATCAAAATTCCCTGAAGCAGCATATGCAATGGCTAATGTATCCAATGCGGCCGGCTGGCTATAATTGCCAAGTTCGCAGGCCTGCAGGGCTAGTTCACGAGCTTTGTCAGGATCATTTAGTTTCGTAGAATAAATCCAGGATATATTGTTCAGCACGGTAATCTGGCCAGGCTCAATTTTGAGCGATTGTTCATAGTGTTTAATAGCGTCATTCCATTTACGTTGGCGAACAAAAATAGCGGCGACAAGATTATGTACTTTTTTATCTCGGGGATTGACTTGCAGACTTTTGTAATAGTAACTGAGCGCCTTATTTAAATCCCCTTTTGCAGACCACAATCCTGCAAGATCATAATAGATCTGAGCCGTTTGAAGGCCCAACTCAATGGCTTTATTATAGTGAACAAGTGCCTGGTCCAGTTTGCCCTGTTTTTGCAGCAGAGATGCGAGAGAGTGATGAGCCGGAGAATTTTTTGAGTCAATCTGAATTGCCTTGTTAAGGTGTATGATCGCATCGTCAAGTCTTCCCAGATTTGCCAGTGTTACTCCAAGATTGGCTTCTGCATCGGTATTCTCTGGGTAAAGCTTAAGTGCGGTATAAAAAGGTTCAAGGGCTTCTTCAAATTTCTGTTCCTGGAAGGCTATCTTGGCCAACTTCAGAAAAGTCTCAGGAAACGTTGGCCGTTCCAAAGACAACTTTTTCATGATTTTTTTGCACTGCTCATATTGCCCCTTGTGTTCGTACATCAGGGCTTGTTTGAAGGACACATGAAAGTCGATGAGGTCCTTGGCATCATCCTGACTCCGATCGAACAGCTTATGATCGTTTGTGCCGCCGACATACCCAAGAGACTCAAGCCGATAAAAATCCTGCGCAGTCAGAGCCACCTGGTTGCCAGCGGTGTCTTTAGCCAAGGTCTGTTCCAGGACCTGCTGTAACTGATGCTCAAAAGCAGCTCCGCGTTCAGGTTGCTGCTCAAAAAGATTGTTCTGCTCATTGGGATCCTGGACAATATCGTATAATTCCGACCGGGTCGTCTGGATGTATTTATAACGGTCGGTAGTTAAGGCCATTAAGGCATTCGCGCCATATCTTGTTGGAACGATACTCTCAGAATACAGTGATCTATTGTTAATGAGGGAAGGTTTTCCTTTCAAATAAGGAGAAAGATCTCTGCCCTGGATTCTGTCAGGTTTGTCGATACCGAGAATCCCGCAAATGGTCGGTAGGATATCAACTAAACCAACACAATGAGGAATCCTTCGAGATTTCGTCCGCCCGGGCAATTTGAAAATGAGGGGTACTTTGACGGCGGATTGATACACAAAATAGGTGTGGGTTAGTTCACCATGCTCACCCAGCATTTCGCCATGATCACCCGTAATTATGATTAAAGATGAATCATAGAGATTAATTTCTTTGATCTTTTCAATGACCTGGCCAATACAGTGGTCTGTATAGGCTATCTCGCCGGCATATGAATTATCAGCATACTCAGTGGCAAATGGTTCTGGCGCTTCATAATCGTCATGCGGATCATAGTAGTGTAAAAATAGAAAAAACTTTTCGCTTTGATGTTCATTTAGCCATTCGAGAGCAAAGCGAGTGGTTTCTTCCCCAATACGTTCATCTCCCGATAACGCATGACGAACATTGACAAAGCGATCGTTATAACTCTCAAATCCCTGGGCCATACCAAACTTGGAATCGAGCACAAAGGCACTGACAATGGCTGCCGTCCTGAAACCCTCTGTGCTGAGTATCTCGGCTATGGTTTGATCGGATTGACTCAACTGGTACCCGATATTGTTTCGAACACCGTGATATGGAGGAATCGTGCCGGTCATCATGGTGCAGTGGGCCGGGAGCGTAATGGGAACAGGTGAAATAGTATTCTCAAATAAAACACCCTGATCAGCGACTTGGTCGATATTCGGTGTGGTCTGTCGTGGATAACCGTAACAACTTAGATAATCACTACGGCATGTGTCAATGCTGATAAGGATGACATTGCGGATATCATGCGCTTGGGGCCGCAGAACAATCCATATCGCGACTGAAGCCGTTACAATCATCACCAGCATTGCCGTCCAAAAGAGCCTTGAATATCTTGGGCGACCCATAACATATCTCCTGTTAATAGAATCTACGCTGGTTTTTTCCATATAACATTTTATATCCTTGTTCAGCTATGCCGTAGAGCATCTCTTTTCAACATTCTGCCAAATCCATTCTGACAATTCAAGATTTCCGGCTTCATTTCGAGTATCTTTAAGCCTCAATGGTCACAAAAACATGAGGTAGCTGGCCGATTGTCGATATCAAGACCAGACTTCAACTATACTGTCACAAAATCAACATCAGAGCATCCTTGTGTGTTTCACCCATACGGTTCTCCCGTTTGATATAGTCAAAACTTGCGTGAGTGGTCTCCATGGGCTCTATACTATCGAATTCCAGTCCATTTGTCACCCATTACTCGGGAAATCCGGGTGAGAATTATTTTGTACCCCATCGTGTGGAACAAAGTCCCCACGGCAAGCAGGATAAAATCTATCAGAACCTGATCTTCAAAAACGGCTTTGAGATAAAGGCAAAGACCATTGAAACAATAAAGAAGTAAATCAGCCACCAGTCGGCGCCGCTGGTTCTGGACAGGCGGTCGGGGTAGTCGATAGTGACAGACTGAACGATGGAATCGGGAGCAAAAGGTTCTTCTGCGGGGTGCATCAGGATATTGGCCCAGTTCCAAGCAGGCCGCGTAGAACTTATTCGCATGAAGCCATCTCCAATTGCCAGCTCCTTTCCGATTTGGTGCCGGTCGACATTGAGAGTAATACGGTGATTTCCATTTTCAAGGGCTTTGATCTCCCAACATATCTCCTGCCTGCTGAGGACCCTTACGGGACCGACTGTCACCTCAGCTACGGGTGTAGGCTCAATGTTTACAATTGGCCAATTTCCTTTGACATTACCATTGAGTTTGACAGTCATTACTGCTACTTCTCCCGGCAGTAGTGGCCGGGACTGATACCACAAACTCATTTGAGCAAGAAGCAGAGATACCGGAAAAATCATCACCAGCATCGGGGGAATTGCGTGAAAGAGCAAGAGTAAAGCCCCCCTAAAAACCCGTACCTCTGCATGTAACGTCACCGATATGCTGTCTTTGAAGAGCTTCATCGCAAGCATATGGGCCTTGATATCATCCTTGATCCTGCCGATAGCACTCTGATTAGAAGTGTATTTGAAAATTACCAGTAAGAAAAGTCCCGTTATCGCCGATATGATCGTATTGGACAACCACCCGGGCAGCACTGCGATTGGAGCCAGAAAAAACCTCCCGAAGGCGTTCGTTAACACATTTACCAAACTTATGATCTGAGCGAAAAAAACCATTACTCTATATAACCCAATCCTCGAAGTTGTTCAGCCGTTTTTTCGTCCGTATTGGTTTGTTCGTACTTAGCAACCTCTTTTTCGATAATATGAGTAACGAACTCCTCCAGACTGCTATACCCCGCAACCTCAACGACGTTTTTTGCTCTGGCAAACAGTGCCGAATCAATCTTGATCTTAGCCATGTGTTATAGCTCCCTTATTCAATTGTCATCATCCGATTTTTGCAGTGCTACATAGACCCATTTGGCTGTTATGAATCGCCTTATCAGATTAACAAGGTTATTTTTAGTCTAATCCAGCTATCTTGCCCCATAGTGTCAGTTTACATCACAAAAATGTTCTCACCTTGCATCGAAGGTGGAATTTTCAATCCGAATCTTGTCAGAATAGACGGTGCGATATCCACTAATGCCGGTGTAGTGGCATTGATGGGTCGATTGCTAAAAATGACACCCGGCACCTCGGAGGCATCAGCACAATGGTCTGCGCTCCAAGCCGAGTCGTTGTCCAGTAGTATTTCCTTGGTCATATCGCCAAGGCAGGTAGTCCATGAGGCCCGGTAATCACGACAGTAGCCGATGATCAGGTCAGGAGCAAGTGTTGTTGTGGGGCCTGAATACACCTTATCTGTGCGGTGCGCCTTAACAATGACGCGTCTGCCATTGGTGTCCCGAACAGCTTCGAGCTTGGTTGACAGTTCATCCAGGAGCTGTTCACGCTGCCCGCCAGGTTCTACGATACCATCACGTTCCCGTCCCTTAAGATTGAGATACAGACCGTTTATGCCCAAGCCATATGCTAGTGTCCTTGACCAGTCAACGTCTTTCAAAATCCCGGTAGAATTTGGAGGATAAAGGTAGCCATTGTCCCGCAGCCATGTGTTCAGGTTGAATTGTCTCCTGAAGTTGGCAAAGCCGTGATCGCTCATTACAATAATGGTGGCCTTGTCACCATAACGTCTCAAAATATCTCCAACAACTGAGTCTAGTTGGTTGTAAAGCTTATGAATGTAGTGAAAGCACTTTTTAGCATCTTCGGCAGAACGAGCTGGGTGTTTAAAGTCTGAGTCCCACCAGAACATATGCGATTGCAAGTCCGTGCTGGAAAAGTAAAAGAACAACAGGCCATCATCATAGTTTTCCAAAGCATACTCCAGAAGTTTGAGACGCTCTTGCAGTACCATACCTGCCTGGATATGATATTCCTCATCGGTAAATACCTTATTTGATAATGCCTTGTGGTCTTCCTGAAAACCGGTTGTGTAGAACAAGCCCAACCTGTCTGAGATTTCTTTAATGAACTCAGGCGGCTCGGTTATTTGGAGGGCAGAATCGGAGGGGTCGCTGTTAATGGGGCTTACATACAGTTGGAAGTCCGGAGAGACCTCCTGCAGATAAAAACGGCATATTGCCATCAGGTGTTTATTGGGAATGAGAGAAGGCAAAGGCATTTCGAAATCTAATTTAATCCAGCGGCTCCACTGGCCTTCATTGAGCAGGATTTTGTGATTCTGGATTTCGACGACACATGCTTTGGCAGCTTTGTCACGATGCACACAAAATGGGATGGTAGCTGGTTCCGGATCCTTTAGAAAGTTGTTTTGTGGCCCAATCAGCTTCGCTGTTGCAGTTTCGTTCTCGAAGAGAAGCTTCGACCGTTTGCCGCCGGGTTCATCTTTTATACGAGCCGGCCCATTCTCTGCAAAGTGCTGGTAGGTTCCGTATGTTCCCAGCAGGTCAGGGGTACCCATACCGGACAGGCACTTGTGGTGACCGTATTTCGAGGCACTCGGCGGATAATTGGAAGGCAGGTCGTAGAACGTAGAGCAGATGCCTGCCTGGTCGAGATAGTCCCAGAAGGGTATTCCCTGTCGCAGCAGTATTGTTTTAGGTGGTTTGTGATTGAAGGGAGGGAAATTCAACTGCAGCTTGTGCTTTCCGGTTGTCCAGTAACCTTCGCCCGCAACCGTTCTGGCAACAGAGAAGAACGGAGCGACCTGCTCGGCCGGGTCGCGGTGAATGAAATCAAAGATTCCGTGTGAGCCGGGTCCGGCCCCGTTGATGAAATTCGCCCACGCCACGGGGCTTTGCGGTGGGATGCTGGTGCCAAGGACACGGTAACCACCAGATTGTCTGAGCCTGGCAAGATTGGGTAATTGACCGGTGCTCATAAGCTTTTCACTCAGGCGTGGATCCATGCCGTCGATGCCGATGATAATTACCCTATTTGTCGAACGGTGTTTATTATTTGCCGCGATGGCAAGCCTTGCCGCCGAATCTGTGCTCAATGCTACAGCGGTCATGGCCGAGCATTTCAAAAAGCTTCTGCGATTAAGTCTTGTGTTATTTTCAGGAGTCATCATATCACTATCCTCATATTATTTGGCTTGGCCTGTACGTCTGTTGGCAGCGTCAGCCACTGGTAGTGGTCTGCCGTCCATATAACTGGGTACAGCTACGCCGAACATGTCCAGTATCGTCGGGCCGACATCCATCAGCCGCGGCTCTTTGGTTTTGATGGGTCGGTTACAGAACAGAACACCCGGTACAAGTGATCGGTCGATGCAATGGTCTCCACTCCATGCCTTGGTATTTTCGTGGAAAATCTTGTCGGTTACCTGTCCAATAGCTGTCTCCCATGATGCACGATAGCCCTTATTATAGCCGACAATCAGATCGGGTGCTTCGTCTTTGTAAGGCCCGCGATAGACCCTTTGAGCATTGTAAACCTGCTTAATCACCGTCTGGTCGATCCTGGCCGAGTCGGTTAAAATAGCGAGTTTAGCAGCGATTTCTTCTCGCAGGCTGTCGGCTTCGCCTTTGGAATCGACAATCCCCCGGGCCTCGCGCCCCTTTATGTTAAGAAAGATACCTGCAAGACCCACGGCGAAAGCTCGAGTTTCAGACCAGTCAATACCGGTCAGATTCTTTTTGTTCCGGCCGTCGCGATTGAGCTTCAAATAACCGCTCTCTTCAAGCCAGCGGTTTAGATCAACGCCGCAGCGAAAGCTATTGAAGCCGTGGTCGGAAATAATCATAAGCAAGGTATCATCAGACTTACATCTATCCAACGTTTCGCCAACGAGGTCATCCATACGACTGTAAATCTCCTCAATTGCGTTGTGCGGCCGTTGTTGCTTATGAGCGGGATGCTGCCCGTCGATATCCCGCCAAAATGTATGCTGGATGCGATCCGTGCCGTCAAATACACATACGCATAAGCCTCGTTTTATTTTGTCAAGAGAATCAAAAAACATCTTCCTGCGCTCTGCGTCCGCATCCGTCGATTGTTTTATAAAGCTCTCGTCGGAAAGAATCTTTTCGTTAAGGGCCCAGCTATCTTCGGGCAAGCCGAGAGTGGCGAAGGAACCCTGGCGTTTGGCCAGGTAAGTTGAGAAGACACCGGGATGGGAGATGGGCATGGCGGGTTTCACCGGGTCGATGTTGACGGGTGTTACGTATAACTCAAATTCGGATGTCGTCTTCAATAGAAGAAACTTGCAGATGCCGCTGACCGTCACACCCGGACCTGCCTTAAAGCCAAGCTTTATCCATTCGGTGTAAGCGTTTTTAGTTAACGTGTAAGTTTTCCCGCTGATGTTAAGTTTCGCCGTATTCCGATCTTTGATAGTTACGACGAAAGGGCATTTCAGGGCACTGTTATCTTTGCGAAAGGGATTCTGCGGGCCAATAAGCTCAGCCTTTATAGTGTCTTTGTTTCTGGTGACGGTGAAGCTTTCACCGGCGGTGTGCTCACCGCCGCCGTCGCTGCTGCTTGTGTAGAAAGAAAACATTCCCTGTGTGCCGCGCAGGTCTGGTACGCACATTCCGGACAATTGTACGCCGTAGAACTTTTCCGGCGGAAATGTGACGGGCACCCGGATTACGCTACTGAATATACCGTGCTCGCCGAGGGTTTTCCAGAAGGGTTTGCCCTTGCGGAGCAGGCGAATGTTGGCTTTTCCCAGGGCAAATTGATATTTACCAAGGCTGATTTTTCGGCGGGGGGGGCTGATATCTACTGAACTGAGCTTGGGCAGATAGCTTTTCTTATCACGTGTCAGGAAATCGAATATGTTGTGCTTGCCAGGATTGGAGCCGGTCTGAAATGAGGACCAGGCGACCGGGGAAATGGGAGGGATGGTTGTAGTAAGCCGTTTGAAACAACCCTGTTGGCGTAGTTTTATCAGGTTTGGCAGTTTTCCCTCTGCCAGGAGTTTTTCTGTCAGCGCATAATCCATACCGTCCAGCCCAAGTACTACGAATTTTTTGATTCTGCTTCGTGCAAAAGCCCTGCGTCCGCGGATTGCTCGAATGACATATCGTACCGGCCAGGTGAACAGGGCCAATACGGCCGAAAGAGTTGCTGAAAAAATCGCCAGGAGGGAACCGGCCACGGCAAAGCCCGCTCCCGGTCCTATATAAGCCTGTGCCTTAGTTGGAATCAGCAGTACAACAAGAGCAGCTAACAGCACAAATTTGAGTGTTTTGTTACGGCTGTCGATAACCATTATATTGTGTTAATTTTCCTTGGGACCGCAAGCGCGGCCCTTATAGTTAATGGCGAATCCTTAGTATTTGCATCAGTCGCCTTGCTTCGGAATACGACTTAACCTGGTTACACCAAGTATATTATAGCAACTGTGATCGTTTTATCAAGCGTCAATTATAATTTCTCTGAAGGTAAGAATAATTATCGCTGATCACATTAATTAGTAATGGATACTCCTCAAACTCACAGATGCCTTGCGCATCGCAACAATAAAAGTTTATTCCCGGTTGCATTCTTTAAGAAGTTTGATATGATAGCACAGCAAATATGGAAGAATGGAGTCGAATTGACGTAGATAGCAGATCATGATTGAACCCAATTCCGAAAGGCTAAAGGCTGAATGCTAAAGCTTGACAATTATTTCGACATTAAGTGGCTTGTCCTCGCAGTTGCTCTCACTGCGACAGTTATTCTACTGACCCATATCCCACAGGAGTTAATGCCGTCTCAATTGCAGGAGGGCGGCCTCGACAAAATCCTGCATGCCATGGCATACGCAGTAATTACGTTTGTGTTAATTCTCTCGGTGAAAAGTCCGTTGTCTCTGCATTCGGCCTTCCTTGTTCTGTTTGCTCTTTCAGCCATTGGCGCTGTCGATGAAATCACACAATCTCTTACAAACCGACACACAAGTTTCATTGACTTAGTGGCCGATGTCATCGGTATTGTAGCTGTATTGTCTCTTTCCATGGTGGGCAAAAATCAGTTACAGAAAACTAAAACCCGGCCGGCTTCTCAATTGTGTTTTACGGCAGCAGTTGCTTTCTTTGCCGGTGTCCTCATTGTCCCTGTGACTTCAATTACACTGAGCATACTCACAGGACCAAGTCTGTCTCAGCGGCAACAAGCAGCTCTTTATTTCTCCTACTCAACTATGTGTGAGCTGTTCGAAGGCGATTACAATCCCAAAGAGGAATTGGTATCAGAAGATGCTCTGGAGACATTCAAAGAATACGAATCTCGGCTTGGAGACAAATGTTCGTTGCACATAAATAGTGATCCGTACAGCCTAAGTTTGCAGAGAACCGGCTATTTCGGCGGTCAAGTTTCCTTTCCATCAGGTGATCTTTTCTCTGTGGGCATAGTCCGAACAGGCAAACGCTTTGTACTGGAAAGGTTCGAGCCGTTGGATTGGGAGTCGCTTTGGAAGGAAATACTGAATGATACCGAGCGTTACTACCGCTTGGGCTACAGCCCGATCTATTATGAGCCGTAGTAGAAATTTATACCCAACCGGTTATCTCGAAAAGGTTTGCCGTGATAGAACAGTGAACTTGGAAGCCCAGAGGCAAATTGATGGTCAATTATAAATCCTAGCCTGAACACAGAGGAACCAAATAATGAAGATGATCTTAGTTACAGGAGGGAGCGGCTTTCTTGGATCTCATCTCTGCGAGAAGCTGCTCGAAATGGGCAACGAAGTGATAAGCGTTGACAACTACTTCTCGGGCATGAAAGAGAATGTCGCTCATCTGATCGGCAATCCTTACTTTGAGATGATACGCCATGACGTGACATTTCCACTCTATGTAGAGGTCGACGAGATATACAACCTGGCCTGCCCGGCGTCTCCGATTCACTATCAGTTTGATCCTGTGCAGACTACGAAGACCTGTGTGCACGGTGCGATCAACATGCTGGGGCTGGCCAAAAGACTAAAGGCCAAGATACTCCAGGCATCCACAAGTGAGGTGTATGGGGACCCGCAGGAACATCCGCAACCGGAAGGCTACTGGGGGCATGTCAATCCGGTGGGCACACGCTCATGTTACGACGAAGGGAAGCGCTGCGCGGAGACACTGTTCTTCGATTACTATCGGCAGCACAAGCTTAGAATAAAGGTAGCTCGCATTTTCAACACGTACGGTCCACAAATGCATCCGAACGACGGGCGGGTCGTGTCGAATCTGATAATTCAGGCACTTCAGAACAAACCCATAACGATCTACGGGAAAGGAACACAGACACGGTCGTTCTGCTATGTGGATGATCTGATTGAGGCGCTGATTCGGCTTATGAACTCGCCGGACGATCTTAAGGGGCCGATCAACCTCGGCAACCCTACGGAAACCAGTATTCTAGAACTGGCGCAGACGATCATCGAACTTACGGGCTCAAGTTCTTCGCTGGAGTATCAGAAGCTTCCGTCGGACGACCCGAGAAAGCGCTGTCCCGACATTTCACAGGCAAAGGAGAAGTTGGGCTGGGAGCCAAGGGTGACTTTGAAAGAGGGATTGACGAAGACAATCGAGTACTTCGAAGAGCTTATGAAAAAGGGCGAGCTTCCAGCCTGAGATTGAAGACGAAACAACAATATCGAAACGCAACAGGCAAGTTGTTGTGAATTGCCAATTAACCTTGTGTTTTTGGTGTTTCGCTTTTCTGTCCAAGCCAATATTTCTGTTTCTAAACGTTCTATGCTACCCATTCGATCCGCCATGCATTGACGGGCCATCACACTTATCTCAATCTCCGCCATGATCAACAAGCTACCGTGTTTGGGTGTACACTGGGTGGGATGGAATATACCTGTGAAGTTCTCACTTCGGACAATTGAAACACACTTAAGACCTAAATTATCAAACACTTATGTCTATCTGTACATATGGAGATAACACTAAATCGCACACGTCTTTCGAGTGAGCATACTCATTTTTCTTCTGGACAAGTCAATTTAAGCTTAAAAACATAAAAAAACAGCTTTTTTTATAGCTTTTCAATCGAAGAATTGGTATAATAGTGCAGTTAGCCTTCAAGAAGGAAGATGGAAATAAGCAAAAATAACAATTTGCTCACAAAGAAGTGTGCAAGAGTTAAGACAAGCTATGATTGAAAAAAATGTCTAAAGGCACATATAAGTTGTTGTTTTATATAGAATTATGTACTCTTTATACTGCGACTCACAGGGACGGAGTTTGCGCCACCACCGTTAGCGATAGGATTGTGAGGATGCTTGGGATATCTGAATACATCTATGCTGGATAATCTCAGATCTTCTAAGGTACCACTAACTATCTGTAGGAGAATGCAAAGGAGCACAAATAGCTGACCTTTGCGAAGACCATATTTCGAGGAAAGAATGTATTCGTTGAGAGTGACTATTGCAATTGGAGGCTTAGTAAGGAGTGATTTGAAAATCAGCAATACCCCATCACAGGTATTCGGGGGGGCATAATAAACCAGCGTTGTACTCCAGAAAACAGTGCTTGCGAGAGAATTCGTTAAAGCGATGCGTACCTATTAACAAAGTACGCTTCTCACCAGGCCCTGTTCGCATAGCGACGAAAGGTTATGTTGAGCATCACTGAGGAGAATCGGCTGATTCCAAATCATGCATACAGGATGGTAGAACTGATAGTCAATGGGATGGCAATGACGCTCGTCCTAGCGTGGGAATTTTCCAGGCACATAGGGAGAGCGGTAGAGCCGCCAGTTGCGAAGACTGAGTACACATACTTTAGTAATGGGTGATGAAAAATGAAAGCACTTGTCATAGGAGCGGGACCTGCTGGCCTGACAGCCGCATATGAGTTGAGCAAGCTCAATGTCCAGTCCACTATCCTCGAGGCTGATATTGTAGTGGGTGGCATCTCCCGCACGATCAACCACCTCGGATACAGGTTCGACATCGGCGGTCATCGTTTCTTCTCCAAGGTTCCTTTGATTAATGAGTTATGGCAGGAAATGCTGGGGGAAGAGTTACTGTTGCGTCCCAGGCTGTCACGAATACACTACAATGACCACTTCTTTGATTATCCTCTGAAATTAGCCAATGCGCTAATAGGGCTGGGAATTGTAGAATCTGCGCTTGTTGGCCTGAGTTATGCCAAGGTGATGCTCGCACCGAGTCTTCCCGAAAACACATTCGAACAGTGGGTATCGAATCGCTTTGGACAACGGCTTTACGAGATATTCTTTAAGACATATACGGAGAAAGTGTGGGGCGTGCCCTGCACCGAGATCTCGGCGGAGTGGGCGACACAGCGGATCAAGAACCTCTCGCTGATGGAGGTCCTTCGTAACACTTTCAGTGCCACCAACGGGCGCAGTAAAGACGGCCAGGTCATCACCACTCTCATTGAGCAGTTTCTCTATCCCCGTCTTGGGCCGGGCATGATGTGGGAGGAGTTTGAATCATCATTGCGAGGCCGGGGCATCGAAACGGTCTTTGACAGAAAGGTTGAGAAGATCTGGCACAAGGGGGGGCGTGTGCAGTACATCGGTGCGCGGAACGGTACGGAGGAAATGATCAAGATGCCGGCCGATCAGTTCATTTCGTCGATGCCGCTGCGCAACTTGATTGAATCGCTAGATCCTGCGCCCCCGGAAGAGGTCTTGCGAGCGGCCGCCGGACTGCGATACCGAGATTTCATCACCGTGGTTCTGATGGTTGGTCGCGAACATGTCTTTCCCGACAATTGGATCTACATTCATTCCCCTGAGATTACGATGGGGCGTATTCAGAATTATAAGAACTGGAGCCCGGACATGGTCCCGGATCCATCGAAAACCTCGTTGGGCCTGGAATACTTCGTTTCGGAACATGACGACATGTGGTCATGGTCAGATGAGAGGCTCATCGAGTTAGGTATCAAAGAGTGCGTGCAGCTGGGCTTCATAGAGCCGAATGAGGTTCTTGATAGTACCGTCGTTAGGATGAAGAAAGCCTACCCGATTTACGATCAGGCCCGGACGGGCAATGTGGCAATCCTACAGAACTATCTGGATGGCCTGGAGAACCTCCAGACAATCGGGCGTAACGGTCAACACCGCTACAATAACATGGACCATTCGATGCTGACGGGTCTACTCGCAGCCAGGAACACCATCGGGGAACGAAACGATGTGTGGGCTGTCAACGTTGATAGTGATTACAGTGAGGAGATGACTCCTGATCGAAGGCGACCCATATTCAAGGGTGCTACGACGGAACAAATAGAAGAAGATATGGTTCTAACCGACATCTTGACGGCAGCGTTCGCGAGGTTGGATTCAGTAGCACTGGGACTGGCAGTAGGCATTGTGTGCGGCATAGGCCTCTTCTTCGCCACTGTAATCCTTTTGCTCAAGGGTGGCGATACTATCGGACCGAGGCTTGCGCTGCTCCAACACTACTTGATCGGTTATCGAATTACGTGGATAGGTTCACTAGTAGGACTAATTGATGCAACAATCGTCGGATACGTGATCGGCCATGTCTGCGCATGGCTGCACAACACACTCATTAACAGTTATATCTTCATTGTCAGCCGGATTGCTGAGGCAAAACAGCGCCGTGACATCTTGTGACTAACAGAATGCCCAATAAAAAAGAACAAACAATCAGAGAGTCTCATAATCGTGAAGTAAGACGGGCAGTCGCTCGTCTGAAGGCTGGTATTTTGGGCTTAGTATTCGGTTTGATCTTAGGCCTCGGTCTTTTTGCCATGACCGCTATTCTGCTAATTGAGAACGGGCCGAACACTGGCTATCACCTGAGTTTACTCGGCAACTATTTCATTGGCTACGACGTTACATGGAAAGGTGCATTCATTGGATTCTTTTGGGCGTTCGCTGTTGGAGTGGTAATCGGCTGGTCGATTGGAATAATCTATAACCGGATTGTCACAATCCGATCAAACGGCAGGAAGAAATAATGTCGGTTTAGCGTCTTTCAGCGCAGCCACGACATGAGAGTTGGAATCGATGTAACGTGTTGGTGTGATAGACGAGGTTTCGGGCGGTTCACACACGAATTGGTGACAGCTCTAATAAATTTGCCCTTCGAGGGGCTGGTCGACAGACTGACGAGGTGAGCGACTTCCCATAATCATACTATATAAGATTATATCGCAAAATTAGTGGTCTATAGAGACACTATTTTTTTTATAACTCATCAGAAAACTTCATGAGGTTTATTAAGATGTTGGTAAAAATCTACGAACTATCACGAAAAACTCACAAGTGGACTTCTATTGGATTTGGCGTTTTTTTTTTATTTGGCTTATTACTGGAATTTTTTATGTTTTACCTCCATCTGTCCTAAAAGGGATAGATCGTTGGATGATGGAGGGAAAGAAAGTTCAAGTAGGAGAGAGGGAATCAAAGCCTGCAAACGTAGAATTCGTACCAGTCCAGTTAGACTACCGAGACATTACTGTATCAATACCTGAGGCAATTTCGATCTTAGAAACCGAAATGGGGCATACCATACAAGTTACCCAGTTCTCGTTATACGCACTTTTAGACACATTGGTGTATGAAATTATTCTGGAAGACGGTGGTCGGCATCTGATTGATGCAATCAAGGGCATACCTGTTATAATTACAGAGGCAGAAATTAAAACAAATGCTATAGCGGCAGCACCACCCGGCAGTAATATTGTAAATATGACTTTTCTAAACAAAAGACCATATGCCTATTGGGGTATCATACCAACGTATAGGTTCATTTTTGACGATGCCTCAAAGACTTATGTGTATGTTTCTCCAATCACAAGTCGGGTAGAAGGTAAATCCACACGGTTGAACCGTTTACAGCACTGGATGGATAGCTTGCATAAGTTTGAATTTCTGATGTTGATCTGGGAAAGGCAGGCTCTTCGTAAAGGGGGGGCATTAATTATATCTTTGGTTGGTTTAGCCGTTGTACTTACCGGACTTTATATTGCATTACCGATCAAAATGTTGCGGCGGCTATCTGGGAAACAAAGCGAAATACGGACTAAACTGAAGACAAGAAGATAGGGGAATGGCTAAATAACCTTGAGGAAATATTTTAGACAATCATTAGCTCAACGACTTGCCTTACGTTGCAGATACAGCAGATTGCGTGTTCTTCATTGTATAGAGACTTAGTAGTACCACTTTAGCAGTAAAAGAAAGTAAGACTTCATTATCTCTTGTCACAGTGTCAAGGATTACAGGTACGGGTCTTAGTTGATTCTATTATGTGGTTTCATATGAATCTGACACAGGGACTAATTGGGAGTATTTTCAAAGAGATTCAATGGTGAATAATATGAGAAACACTCTGATATATCTTTTTACGCATATAGATATATGTCTGATTTTCGAAAATTAGCGACAAATTTTTCGTTCCTCATTTGTGGTGAAGTCATAAGCAAAGTATTCACGTTTGCTGCTTTTGCTTTTCTTGCAAGAACTTTCGGTCCTGAAAAATTCGGATATCTCGAATTTGTATTGGCTTTGATGATATTTGCCACTCTCATATCAGATTTTGGTGCAAATCCTTTGGGCTCTCGAGAGGTCGCAAAATCTCCGGCTGAAATAGGTGAAATTGTTACAAGCATTATTGTGATGCGGGCAGTACTTGCCATTGTCACATATTGCTTACTTGTTGGATTTATGCAGATTTTTTTTAGTGATAAATCCCAGCTTAAAAATTTAATACTTTTATACGGTTTGTCACTCTTTTTCATCCCATTTTTCCTTCAGTTTGTATTTCAGGGGATAGAGAAAATGAAATGGGTAGCCATCTGCTCGGTTATCAGGCAGATGGTTTTCGCTGTTGGTGTATTTGTTATTGTTTCTACTGTTAAAGAACTCTGGGTAGTAGCATGTGTTGAAATTGCTGCTGTTTTCAGTGTAGCTTTATATTGTGTTTATACGCTCGTATTTCATGTTCGAGCAACTGGATTTAAAACGGATGCCAAGAGGCTCTGGAATACATTCAGGGATGCGTTACCGATTGGATTAAGCGATATTACCTGGGCTTTGATGTGGTATTTTGCTACGATTCTTCTTGGATTATTGACTGCCGGCAAAGAAGTTGGATGGTTCAGCGCCGCACATAGACCGGTAATGACTCTTCATACGTTTGTATGGCTCTACTTTTGCAATCTTCTACCGACTATTTCACGTTCTGCGAATGAACAGAAGGATGTCCTGAACAATCTTATGCGTTACTCAATGAGTTTTATGTCCTGGGGAACAATCTTTTTGGGAGCAGTCGTTCTGACGATGGCGGAACCACTTATGGTTCTTGTTTTTGGTGACAAATTCCGTGAATCGGCCAGAGTGATAAAAATATTGATATGGATGATTCCTCTTTCCAGTTTAGGTTGCCACTACCGTTATATCCTCATCGGATATGGCCAACAAAAATATGAGTTCATTGCGCAGGCCGTTGCCGCTGTAGTGAGTGTTATTATGGGATTCATTCTTATCCCGATTTATGCAGAAAAGGGAGCTGCTATTGCTTTAATTACAGCAATTTCTATTTATTGTGTGCTTGTTTATATCTTTGTAAAAATATATATTCGACATATTCCTTTCTTACCATATGTGAGCAAACCCATTTTGGTTGGTGCTGGTATGGTGGCTTTGTTTTTCGCCATAAACACCTATAAATCATGGATTGCAGTCTGTGCAAGTATTATATTTTATATTTTTCTAATGATGATTTTACAGCCGGAAATAAGAAAAATCCCTGCTATGATCATTTCAAGGGAAGGTTAAAGAAGCCAGGGCACCTTATGCTTCCATAGTCTCAAGGGATTCACGAGAAAATAAAACAAAAAATGCAATATCTTGATCGACTCATCCGAAAACAGATCGAATACCCTTTGGGAATTCTTAGAGTTCTACTTAGATATCGTGGCATTTAACAAGCCCCACAAGTGAATATAAACCATGAAATACCTTATTTTACCGTAGATTTAGCTATACAGTCATTCCGGAACGTGGAAAAAGTGGCTTTTTTTAGTGGGAAGTAGTTAAAAATTAAATATTGCTTCTATCTTTTGGAACAGAAAGGATAATAATGGAACGAGATCAGGTATTTGCAAGCACTTCCTCACGGGGAAGCGATTTCGAATTCAATGACGAAGTCGCGGCAGTTTTCGATGATATGCTTGCCCGGAGTGTCCCTTTTTATTTAGAGCAACGGTTACTTATCGAAGAAATAGTCCAGAAATTCTGGTTAAGTGGAACTACTGTATATGATCTTGGCTGTTCTACCGCGACAGCCCTTATACGTCTTGCAAAAACAATGGAGCCTACCGCTCATTTTGTTGGGTATGATAATTCCGAACCCATGCTCGAACGTGCTCGAGAAAAAGCCAAAGTTGAGGGATTGGAGGATCGTATCGATCTTAGATATGCGGACCTTAATAATGATTTATCCAAGTTTTCACTTGAAAATGCAAGTGTCGTAGTAATGTGCTGGACACTACAATTCATTCGTCCACTTAAAAGGGATGCGCTTATTCGATGGATCTATCATAATATGGTTGATGGAGGCGCGTTAATCGTAACCGATAAAATTCTTACAAACGATTCCAATATGAACCGGTTTTTTATTGA
>CAZHBL010000005.1:18914-36281 GCA_964530105.1 uncultured Pirellulales bacterium
CCATCTCCATAGCAAAAAAGATTTTCCCACCTGAATTTCGGAATAAGGTAGTTTCTTTTCAGCGCAAGTATAGGCTGCAACGGCCCAGAATGGGATCGGTATCCTTCGGTGATTTTTATCGGGTAACACCAATAAGCCCTATATTCGGGATCGATCGTGGATTTCCAATAGAACGCTACTATATTGAAAAATTTCTTGAAGAAAATTCCGGAGATATCAAGGGGCGTTGTTTGGAAATGGGAGATGCCTTTTATATAAACAAATTCGGCGGGGATCGCGTAAGTAAGATCGACATCCTGCATTATGTTGAAGGGAATCCCGAAGCGACGATCGTTGCAGATCTTACAAAAGCTGATCATATACCGTCTGATACATTTGATTGCATAATTCTGACTCAAACACTTCAGATGATATATGACATGAAAGCCGCCCTTCGGCATCTTCATCGAATAATAAAACCCGGAGGAGTTCTGCTAATGACATCCCATGGTATTAGTAAAATTGGCAGAAGACTCGGACGGGATGATTGGGGTGAATATTGGCACATTACTACTCAGTCGGCGGAGAGATTATTTAAAGAGACATTTCCGGGTGCTGATATTACTGTTCGTTCTTATGGTAATGTCTTATCTGCAATGTGCGCTCTCCATGGCATCGTATCAGATGAAATTCACAAAAAGGAACTTGACTGTCTGGACCCCGATTTTGAAGTTATTGTAACAGTACGTGCAGTTAAACAGATAAATTCAAATACCACAAACTACTAATCCCACATTATGTGATTGCGTCACGATCATGATCCCATTGAGGTTAGCCGTTGGTTTTACGAAAATGGTTATTCATCACCTGTTTGTGGCTGAAAAGATAATGCAGGAGGCTACGCCCGGTATTCATTATGGTAATGTTCCCAAATTATGGGATGAACACCAGACGATTATTGGGTAGAATAAATCATATTTAACAACAGGATATCTCTATGTGCGGCATCTACGGTATCTTTTACTCTGACAGCTCATTCGTTCCAAACCAGGAAGATTTAGATTCGACGAAGGAAATCCTCAGTCATCGCGGACCGGATGCAAATGGCAGTTATGCTGCGCCTGGCATTGGTCTTGTGCACACCCGCCTGTCGCTTCTCGACCTCAATTCCAGAAGCGATCAACCCTATTGGGATAAGTCACATCGTTACTGTCTGGTTTATAATGGGGAAATCTACAACTTCGTGCAACTGCGGGAAGAGCTCGAGTTAAAGGGAGTCCATTTTTCGACAACAAGTGATACTGAAGTGCTCCTTCAGGCGCTTATTCACGCACCGGTGGAGGAAGTGTTACCCCGCCTTGAAGGTATGTTTGCATTTGGCTTTTACGACGCCCAACAAAAGTCGTTAACAATTGCTCGAGACAGATTTGGTATAAAGCCATTATATGTTTATGACAGCGACTGTGCTTTTGCCTTTGGTTCAATGGTCGCATCCTTTCGTCCGTGGCTGCCATTGAGCCCGGAACCACTAAGCATTATATCATACCTTCTTGGTCACGGAGGACCCAGCAAAAATTTTACGTTCTATAATAAGGTAAAGTTTTTGTCGCCGGGCGGTATAGCCAGAATAAGACAAGGAGAGAGAGCAACCTACTCCCGTTTTTTTACAATGACCGATTTCTGGGACGATACTGAAATGGATCGTCTTGCCTCTCTGAATCCATCGCAAACAGTGGACCTTATTGAAGAGCGGTTATATGAGAGCGTCAAAAAACACCTTATCGCCGATGCCCCCGTGGGTGCGTTTTGCAGCGGTGGCGTTGATTCATCGGTTATCATGGCAATGGCCTCGAAGCTGCATAATAACCTCGCAATATTTCACGCTAATGTTGTTGGAAAATGGAGTGAATTCGATGCTGCATCCAGACTTGCACGTCATCTCAAGCTCGACTTGAAGCATGTCGATGTGAATGAGCAGGATTTCATAGATCTTATGCCGGATGTAATGCGAGTGTATGAGCATCCTTTCACCTACCATCCCAATTGCGCTCCCTTCATGATGGTTTCGCGGCTGGTGCATGAACACGGTGTAAAAGGAATGCTATCTGGCGAGGGGTCCGATGAGTGTTTTTTGGGGTATCCCTGGTTAGGCAGAGAAAAGCTCGTGCGTGGATATTATAAAATTGGCAGGCGTCTCAGGTCGTTGATTCACGCTATTCCTAATCTGGGAAAAATTTTATGGCCCTATGAAGGTAACAGTAAAGAAGTTGTCACCTCACTCCTTAACAGATTCGAAATGGATGATGAACGTAGTGAAACACGCCGGGTTGCCGGCATCTTTGGATCGAAACACATTCCCCATGGTAATATTAGATCGATAGACTACCTGAACTACCACCTGAGAACATTGCTCCATCGTAATGATTGTATGGGAATGGAAGCAAGTATTGAGGCTCGATTTCCTTTTTTAGATCACGATTTGGTGCGAACGGCTGTTAACATGCCATATAAGTATAAAATTCGGTTTTCTCCGACAGTTTTAGAGATCGCACATCCATTCGTGCGTGATAAGTGGGCAGTACGCAAGGTTGCCGAGCGGTATCTGCCCCGAGAACTCAGCCATCGAATTAAAATCGGTTTCTGGACTACGGCCTTTCAGCGGTTGCATGTTGCTCCCGAATACTTCTCGCAGTCTTTTATCCCGGAGTTTTTTCAGTTAACATCCCGGAATACGAAACATCTCTTTGAACAAGCTGATCAAAATCTCACAATGCGCCTTCTTCATCTTGATGTTTGGGCGCATGTATGTCTCAGGAATGAATCCACTGATTCCCTAATTGACAAATTCCATCGATATGTACAGATCACCCCTGAACGAAATTGGCAATCAACCAGCGTAAGGGTACCTTGAAGAAATATTTTTTTATATAAAAAGTTGAGATGCCTAACAGTATGCAAATAGAATTAACAACAAGAGGACACAATTCTATTAACAACGTGACTGGTGAGAAACATCTCTGGAACATTTAAGACCTTATTAAACAGGAGTTCCTGTTTTACATATTCCATCCGGTACTTTAACCGGTTTCCTGAGCATTATGAACACAACTCCTGACAATTCCGCTTTGCGGTTCTGCCTGGTAAGTACGTTCTATCCACCGTACAACTTCGGCGGTGATGGTATTTACGCCTACAGATTGGCCAACGGTCTGGCACAACTTGGCCATCATGTGACTGTATTGCACAGTCCCACAGCATATGAGATGCTCGCCGGTACTAAGCCCTCCGGCTCCTATAAAGATCACAAAAACGTGACTGTTCGTCCTGTTCGAACACCCTTGGGCAAACTCGGACTACTGGTGGTACAGCAGACCGGACGGCCGGGATTGCAAGGATCGGCTTTGCGACGGTGGCTCGATCATGGAAGTTTCGATGTTATACACTATAACAATGTTTCGCTACTCGGTGGCCCGCATGTGTTCCGCTACGGCTCGGGCCTTAAGCTGTGTACATTGATCGAACATTGGCTTGTCTGTCCCATGCACGTATTGTGGAAGTATGACCGAGAGGTGTGTACGAAGCCGTCCTGTTTTCTTTGCACGATACACGGCAGACGTCCCCCCCAGCTCTGGCGATACACGGGATTGATGCGGCGCACGACTCGATCAATTGATGCCTTCATCGGTCCAAGCCAGTTCACTATGCGGATGCATAGGGAGCGAGGCCTGCGCGGCACAATGATCCAACTGCCGTTGTTTCACAGTGAGCCGGATTTGGGTCCGGAGCCGACGCCATCTGTTAGTGATGGCAATGGCGACCGGCCGTATTTTCTGTTTGTCGGACGACTCGAGAAGATCAAGGGCGTGCAGACAATCATCCCCACTTTCCGGAAGTTACCCGATGTGGATCTGGTTGTCGCTGGCAGCGGAACGTATGAACAGGAGCTCATCAAAATGGCTAAGGGGGCGCCTAATATACGATTCGTTGGTCGTGCTGACGCGCGGCAACTCAAACGCTTATATAGCAATGCGATTGCGACTATCGTTCCGTCATTATGCTATGAGACATTCGGCATTATCGTGGCCGAGTCTTTCGCGTCGAGAACACCGGTGATAGTTCGGGACCATAGCTCCCTGCGGGAGTTTATCGAGGACTACGGGGGAGGCTTTACATTTAATACCGAAGGCAAGCTCCGTTCAGCGATCGATCAGTTGAGGAGCGACAGGAAGCTACGCGATCGCCTCGGTCAGCAGGGTCGCGCTGCTTATGACGCGGAGTTTGGTGAAGGGCCATTCCTTCAACACTATTTAGCCGAGGTGCGCCGGCTGTTGGCCGCGAAGCGAGTTCCATGTAAAGTGGAGGCGGACTCATGAAGAACAAGAGACGCAGGCAGTTCTGGGGATGCTATCAGCAGATATCAAAGAGCTTATTTATTCGACGTAATGGGTAGCAGTGCATACGATAATGGCTGTGCGGATTTTCTATATCGTTATGGATATTTATATACCACAGGTTCATCTGATGGTAATGGCCGGCCTACAAAGAATGCTTATCAAGATTATTTTTTAGGTGTAGGCGATATAAGAAAAACGGGAGACCGCTGGGGAGCGGGTGATTGTATTCTGGCCAAGTTTAACATAAATAGCATAGATTCAATCTTATTTTAAAGAAATAGTTGTGAAACTCATTACTAATACAATTACCCAACGATCTCGAAACCATCTAAGCTGGCAACAATTAATAATGTTGGTGTGTATATTATTAATGGGTATAGGCCTTCGTTTGCTCCTTCTGGGTGATATATTTTTATGGAATGATGAAACTGATAATTTCGACGAGCAGATTTTCGAGCATATGTCAACGTCATTGCACAGATATGCTGCAGCAGAAGCCCAGGAGCTTACACTTGGCCCTGCATGGTCCATTATCATAGCGGTTACATGCAAGGTTTTTGGAGGTGTGGTGAAGGTTGGACGAATGCCATCAGTATTTTTTGGGTCCACAGCTATCCTTGCTATTTTTTATTTAGTGTATAGCCTTATTCAATCTGAAGACGAAGAAAGGTTTTTAGTGCCAGCATTTTTTGCTGCTGCTTTGACAACCATTTCTATCGTTCAAATGGAGTTTTCCCAGCGTATCATTCCCTATGTCGCAGTTCCATCTCTGGCAGCAGCAATAATCATTGCACATCTGAAAATTATTCATATCACCCGGAAGGAAATATTACAAATAGAGAAATTAGTCTTATGGTGTATTTTATATACTTTTATTTGCGGATTTTCAATTTACTTGCATATGAGTCTTACCTTGATAATCGTGCCATCAGCCTTGTTACTGTTAGGAAACAGTTTCCGGCTCCCAAACATAGATAAAGAGAAAACAGTTGTAGTTTTTGGTCTTTTTACATTAAGTTTTTTGGGTGTATTTTTGGCATGGATAGGAAATGCAATTCACACCCAATCTGGTTATCGACCTTATTTAGCTCCTTATTACCATCCAGTCAATCTCGGTGCTGTTCCTTTCCTCCTATCACGGGCTTATGACCTTCTGACGTACAATTTGAATCTATTTTACAATGGAGTACTTTACTGGCCACGTGCGCTCAATCCAGTTCTGCTACCTCTGATTATTATATGTATTCTTGGTTGGTACTATTCAACGACCGGGAGATTTGGTCGCATGGCAAAACATTTATCAATATTTGGAATTATTAGTTTATTAATTACAGCCTTGCTATCCCTTTTAATGAAATATCCTTTTGGAGGAGTGCGTCAAACTCTTTTTATGAGTCCATTTATTTTCACTTTTACAGGATTAGGTTTTTGGGTTCTTATCAGATCAAGATTAGGTAAAGCTGTTGCTGGTGTTTTAGTAGTAGCCTATCTTGTTCTATGGGGCATTAACCTGCCTCATTTTTATAAAGAAAGGGTCTTCCCGTATACAACACAGGATCTTGTTACTGCTTGGGAAGAAAATGGAAAGCTTAGATTCTATGGAGACGGCGGATGCAGGGATACGATCAGATACATGTTGCGTAAATATTCAGACATTGAAATAGAAAGCCTCAAATTCGGCGGCCACAATGTGCTGCCGGAACCACCTTTCCTTCTTATTTCACCACATTGGCCGATGGAAGATTCGCTTTGGACCCCTCATTTGAAGGAGAGAATTGAAAAATTAGGATATCACACAGAACTAATCGCGGTACGTGCTGCTGCTTATCCCGGCCAACCTGAGTATCGCCAGTGTCTCTATTATCCTGCAAATGGCTTATGGCTTTACAAGATTACAAAAGAAAAGAATCAAAAGTCATGATAAAAGGATTCATATTTTATTCTTGACTGAATGCAGGCCTTAATCGGTAGACGTTTAATCGAGTTCTTCTAAAAAACTCTCTTTTGACCGATTTCTTTGACATATTTATATTTTTAAGACTTGGAAGAGTCAACGTGTTTTTGAGGTGAAAACTTTGGCTTTCTTTGAACTTGAATACAATTGTATAATACTCCCCATAATTCGGAGTTAAAATCTATTATTCATAGTCGCTAAGTATAGCTTAGACCGTCCAAGATAATTTCTATAGATTAATTTATCCAAAACGTTGCATCAGAAATGTCATGAATAAGCTTGATTCCTTCCGAATACTTTGGAAAAATCGGGAAAGATTTGACGCTTTCTTTGGTATCCGAGTGGAGCAAAACCAAAATTTTGCTCGTAAATTAATTACTGCTTTCTCGCGCATTATTATTTGTTCACTTTTTGGTGCTTGTGTTGCTGACGTGAATACCCCATATCGTCTCATTAGATTTAAAGTTTTGGAGCGATTTGTACCATACATTCCCGTCAATATGTTTGCTCCAAATGTCATTATTTCCGGAATTATTTGTAAATTTGGCTTGCGCAGATTTGAACATCCCGTCTTTCATGAAAATCGTGTTACAGGTAAGGTTTCTATAGTCAAATGGAAACTCTGGAAATCAGCAACAAAGGCATTTTGGCAAACATTATTTTGCTGGGCTACTATATAAAGACATTGGTTATCGAAGTGCTTTGATTGTTTTTACAGAGAGCAGCGCAATAGCTCCCTTCATTTATACATTGTTTTAGGAAATAGAATAGATGGCAAGCAACGAACAAGAGCACGAGAATATATCATTTCTTCCCTGGAAACAGTTACTAACCATTTTTACTGTCGCCCTCATAGTAAGGATCGTATGCATGGTGGTCCTCCAGAGTTGGGAGTTTTATGATCAATGGCAGTTTGGTTGGGAGATCGGTAAACTTGGCCGGTCGCTTGCATCTGGTCTCGGTATTAGTTTTAGGAACATTCCATCAGCAAAGTTCCCACCTGTATATCCATTAATAGTTGGCGGAGTTTTCGCTGTTTTCGGGATATATTCAACAGCATCGGCTGTAATACTGTTTCTCTTACAGTCTATTTTTTCTGCATTTACGGCGGTCTTTCTTACTATACTTGGGAGCCGTTTTTTCGGTCGAAAGGAAGGTATCATCGCCGGCTTCATATGGGCCTTCTATCCTACTTCGATCTTATACTCGGTGAAATTCGTTTGGTATAGCGAATTAGTAGTAATGCTTGTTTTGCTTCAGATAATCATTGCTTCCAGGCCTAAGCCATTTCAACTCTTTACCAGAGTTGCCTGTCTTGGAGGGCTAAGTGGGCTGATCGTCATGACTGATTCCACGATGACTATTTATCCAGTACTTCTACTCCTCTGGATGATGTACGTGTCAAAACTTACACTTAAGAAATGGATTTTAAGCGGGATTATCTGGTTTATCGCTTTCGGAATATGTGTGAGCCCCTGGGGAATCCGTAATTATCTGGTTGTTGGGTCTCCGTCGATATTGAAGTCAAATTTCGGATTAGAACTCTTTTTGGGGAATAATCCCTATTCTACCGGAGGAGGAATTGACAAAGAGCGATATCAGGCACTGGACGCTCTCGACCAGGAGGAAAGTGATTATTATCGAAAACAATCAGAACATGCTTATTTTGGTTACTTACAGACAAAGGCCATTGAATGGATTCGCCTAAATCCCGTTAAGTTTCTGCAGCTTACTGCAAAACGTTTTTGGTTTTATTGGGGCAAATTTCCAAGTAGTGGACCGCCTCCATTAAACAATCGTACATGGGAACTACTCATCTTGTATGCCCCGATAGCTTTATTTGCCCTGTACGGTATTCGGTATTGCATAAGAAGGAGATGGAATTTGGTGCCTGTATGGCTTTTCTTGTTAGTTTATCCACTACCGTTCTATATAACTCATGTACAGCTACATAGGTATCGTTATCCGGTTGAAGCCTTTCTTGTTTTGCTTGCGGCCAACCCTTTAGCCATCTGTTTTACTCGTTGTTGGAGTCGATTAAGAAAGAAACGAAAAGTAGTATAAATCATTTTTTCGGTTGTGGTGCATTTTGCTCTATAAATTTTTCGTTCTTAATGAACTCAAAAAGTATTTCTGTTACTAATCGGTTACCCTTTTGCGTATAGTGGCAGTCGTCTAAAAAATAATCCTGATTTTTAGGGACATGGGCTTCAAGGTCAATAAGCGGAATATGATGTATCTCTGCAATTTTTTTTGGTTTCAGAATTAAAAAGAGTCATTCCTAACTCCATTGACCTCAAATTAGAATATTCATTGTTTTTGTTAATACAAAATGCTTCGGGAAACCAAATAGTTTTTTTCAGCCTCGCTAAGTCTTTCATTATACAGAAAAGGCTGGGTCGCAAGAACCAATTTTACCCGATCAACATGGACATACTAAGAAAATTACAAAATAAAACAGGGTTTTGTGAATAGGCGAAATCGTTAATATCTTGCCGTTTTGTCGATTTATAATAGTATCACTAAATACAAAAATAACAGCTTTCCTGTAGAACAAGAACAGTCCGATAGACAGCAAAAGGAAGAAGCTGTATTGCGAAGAGTATTTCCCTAAAATTGTTGGATTTGTTGATGTATGAAATATGTGTCCGAATACAATAAATAGATACAATCCGCTGAAAATATAAATAGGAACTTTTCTCATTTTGCCTACCTTTAATTCTCGGAGTTTGTTTAGTAAATGTGTAGGATAATCAGAAGGTTATGACTGTGTAAAGAATATTACATCTTATTAATAGTAAGAACCATGCTCATGATAATAAAGATCGAAAATGTATAAATGTTTGGTAAAAATGTCGTTGAAATTGACTGGTTTTATATGACTAAATTAGTTAAATATATGCCTGAATTGTAATGTTAAAAGAGGAAGAAAAAATGGATAAAAAAGTACTAATTATTGTCCCCGCGTATAATGAAGAAAAAAGTATTGATAAAGTTTTAAAGTCAATCAAAAAAGATTGTTCATTTTGTGACGTTGTGGTAGTAAATGATGGCTCAATAGATAAGACGGCACAAATAGCGGAAAGAAATGACGTGGTCGTTATATCAGTACCATATAATCTTGGAATAGGGGGTGCTGTACAAACAGGATTATTATATGCCCAAAAAAATGATTATGATATTGCGCTTCAATTAGATGCAGATGGTCAACATAAAGCCAAAGAAGTTAATAAGCTTATAAATACACTTGATGAAGGTAATGCAGATATGGCTTTGGGAAGTCGTTTCAAGGACAAGAATAATTATCATTCAACATTTATGAGGAGGTTAGGTAATGTGATTTTTTCCGGCTTAATCGCCATGGTTACTAAACAGTTATTTACTGATTCTACATCCGGATTTCGTGCTTTTAATAGGCAGGCGATTAATTTTCTTGCAAAGAATTATCCTACTGACTTCCCTGAACCTGAGTCCTTGGTAATTTTGAAAAAAAATGGTTTTAAGATCTCGGAAATTCCGGTCTCGATGGAAGAAAGGCAGGGAGGGCAATCATCTGTTACTAAATTTAAAGCAGTCTATTTTATGATTTCTATTTCTATTGCCATTTTAATTGATTGGATTAAAAAACCAGTATTAACGGAGAGTAACTATGCCGAATAGATTAATACCTTTTCGTTTACAATTTTTTGCAATTGCAATGAGTGTTATTTTACTTATTGGAATCATCGCTCTTATAAGAAAAGGAAAATTAAAAGAAGGATATTCTATTCTGTGGTTTGCTATTGCCATCGGTTTTTTAGTGATATCAGTATGGAATGATTTTTTAAAATTGGTATCAAAAATAGTAGACGTGGAGTATGAGCCGGCAACATTATTTACATTCTTGTTAATAGGCTCCATTGCCGTGATGATTCATTTTACTGTGATAATTTCCGGGTTTGATCACAAAAACAAAACATTGGCTCAATTCATTGGATTGCTTATGATGGAAATAAAGAAATTGAAAAAAGAAAATGAGGAAATCAAAGATCAATTGACCAAAATAAACAGTGAGTCGGACTAATCATTTAAACATGATTAAAAGAGCAGTTAGGTAATGAATAACATATTAACATTTGATGTAGAAGATTGGTACCATGGCAATTTCTTAGATAATAATAATAATAATAATCGAGCAGGTACTATTGATCGAGTTATTGAGCCGACATTGAAGATAATAAATATTTTAAAAGAGACCTCTAATAAGGCGACATTTTTTGTTTTAGGGTGTGTTGCTGATAAATATCCGGAATTAATTAAAGAAATCTACCAAGAAGGACATGAAATTGCTTCCCATAGTTATGAGCACAAATTGATTTACAATCTAGATCGCGACGAATTTGCTACCGATATTAAAAAGTCTGTAGATATTCTCGAAAATATTATCGGAGAAAAAATATACGGTTATCGGGCACCTTATTGGTCATTGTATTTACAAACAGATTGGGCTTGGGATGTACTTCGAAAAAATGGTTTATTGTATGATTCTAGCCTATATCCGTTTAAGACCTATTTATATGGCGATAATAATATACCACGATTTAAATATTATTTAAGTAACAGTTCCTTATTTGAAATTCCACCTTCTATTCTTGAAGTTTTAAAGATTAGGATTCCTTTCTGTGGAGGTTTTTATTTTAGAGTTTTACCTTATTGGTTTGTAAAATGGGGGATCAATCGAATTAATAAGTATGAAAAACAACCAGCAGTATTTTATCTACATCCTTATGAAATTGACGCAAAAAAGCCAAAGAGTTCTCAAGGTTTTAGAAATAATTTTATTTTACACGTAAACATAAAGAAAGCAGAACAAAAGTTATCTAACTTATTGAGGGATTTTAAGTTCGTATCCATCAGGGAGTATTATAACTTTAAATTAAAGTGATAATACTTCCTTTTCACAAGTGTCCAGCTTTTGAATTGAAATAGAGGTATTTATAGATAAGACAAGGGCATAATTACAAATGGATTTCCATTCTACGAAAACAACTCACCTTTGTGTCAGAAAAGGATTTGGTAATTATGGTTGATTCTGTTTCCCGTAACCGGGGTCCAGCTATATGGTTATCGCTTGTTTGCTCGGTATTGGCCATTTTTCTTTGGCCACCTCTGGTTGAAAAAACCGTTTCGTTAAACTGGAAAATATGTGATATGCACCCGGTCGCATATGGCATCCAGTTGTTCATGGCCGTCATGGCAGTACTTATTTTTGTAGGCCGGCGACAAGTTAATAGGTGGTTTTCCAAATACACTCCTTCGGGCAAAACTATCATATTTGCTATTATTGCACTGAGTATCTCGACTTTATTATGTTTAGCCGCAATGGAATTGGGCTTACGTCTCTTTCGCGATCCACTGCGGGTTGAATGGGAGCCGGCGGATCACAAGCGGGCTCAGTATGATCCCGTACTGGGTTGGACTTATATTCCAAACCAATCGGTTATGCAGCACTTTATCAAAAATCAGCCGCCGGTACCTGTACACACCAACAAGCAAGGGATTCGCGTACCGACGCCGGACACTCAGTTAGATCCTAATCGACCTTCAGTGATCTTTATCGGCGGATCATATACTATGGGTTACGGCTTGCCCTTTGAAGATACCTTCATCGGTCAATTGGCTGAGTATCCCAACTTCCCTTATCAGGTTGTTAATCTGGGTGTTGAGGCCTATGGAACAGATCAGGCCTGGCTCCGATTACAGCGATACATGCATGACTTTAAAACAGTCGCCGTTGTCTATACAATGATTCCAAGCCATGTAAATCGCAACATGAACTATGACCGCCGTGTGCTTTTTCCGGGTGTTAGAATGGTGGGAACCAAACCCATGTTTGGGCTTAAGCGTGACGGTTCGGTTTATCTGAAAAAGAAGCCAGTCCTACTTGAAGATTACAATTGTCTTCGGCTATGGGTGCATGTGCAGCGGGCTTGGTTAAGGTGGGGACCGCAGCCCCGTCTTGGTTTGTCTAGTGCACTTATCAATGCGATGGGGGAGGAGGTAGAAGCGGCCGGAGCAGTATTTATTGTTGTTTATTGGAGTTTTTGGGAAAAAGATGGCGCTTTTGTCTATCCAATTTTTGATGACTTTGCGTTTCCCTTAATCGATTTTTGCGCCCGACACCCGGTTGGTTGGAGCGAAATGCGCCTACCCAATGATAGTCACCCGAATGTTGAAGCAGGCTCATATGTTGCTAAGGCACTGGCTGAAAAGTTTGTTGAGCTGGGCTTGATGCTTGCAGATTGATTGGATTATGACGTTTAAGAGATACGAAAGTTATCTGCCCACAGCTTTTGTGACAATACTAATCAATCAGTTTGAGTAAATAAGCTACGAAAAAATTCGATACCTACTTCAGCATTCATTCGGAGATACCGGGAAATATGAATATACTGGGTATTTCATGCTTCTGTCATGATAGTGCTACATGCTTATTGCAGGATGGCAAGATTGTTACCGCCGCTCAGGAGGAAAGATTCTATAGGAAAAAGCACGATCCAAAATTCCTTCATAATGCCTTGCAGTATTGTCCGGATGAGATAGGAATCACTATTTATAACATTGATTATGTGATGTTCTATCACAAACCTTTTCTGGCTTTTGAACATCCCCTGATGAGCTATCTGACTGTAGCACCTAAGGGCCTTAGGTCATGGCTTGAAGCTATGATTTTATGGCTCGGGAAAAAATTATACATTCCTAAGATTCCTCGAACACTATCTGGCCTTGGTCCGTCGGCTCATGGCCGTAAAGCGAGTTCCATGTACAGTAGAGGCGGATGCTTGAAGCACGTTGTACTCCACAGAGCTAAGACAGGCGGTTCTCATGCCGGATGAGGACTTCGCAGTGAAACCAAGCAACTTCATCCGAATCGCTCCGATTCTGGTCTTCGTGGCGCTGGTCTTGGGTGCCGGATTGCGGCTTAGTGGATTGTGCGACCATACTGTCGATCACAATGAGATCTATGTGCCAGGAATACGGTTGCCCGAGGATATGTCGATACCCGGGCCCCGACTGACTCTTGCCGGGACGATTACCTCTACCATAGCCATCGAATGCCACCCACCCGGATATTATCTGCTCATGCTGCCATGGACAAGATGTTTTGGAACCAGCCCACTGGCCATCCGGCTGCCATCTGCCATCATAGATGTTGCTACGATTCTGTTGATCTACCTGCTTGGTGCACGCCTGGGCCTTCGGTCGGTCGGCGTGCTCGGCAGCTTCCTGTGGGCGACAGCTGGCCTCCCGGTCTATCTGGCTCAGGAAGCAAGGATGTACTCGCTTGTGTGCTTTCTCGGAGTTTTGGCAACGATATTGCTTGTCGAATCGTATCGTGGTGGTCGATCTCACCAGCAGCGTGCACTCGGTGCTTACGTCATTGTAATCCTGGCCGGCCTCTCGACGTCTCACTTCTTCTGGCCGGTCTTGATAGCCCACATGCTGTACGTTCAGTTCGGGCCGGTCCCCTTTAATCATAGAGCAGCGCCTCAGGCGCAATGGCAGTTATTTGCGATGGCACTGGCCAGTCCGTTACTTGCTATTGCCATATTCCAGTCTGGCAGGCCCAGCTACCTCTCACCCGATGTGTGGCTGTCCGTACAGGCCTATTTCCGCCTGTTGTACGTGTGGTATGGCGGCGAGGTCCTCAAGGTTCCCTCCTGGCTTGGCGGGCTGGTGAGTCTTGGTTGCGTTCTGCTGTTGGTCGTTGGCTTGCTTCGGAGGCCTCGACAGGTCAGGACAGCTAATCAGAGTACTACAGGCTGTCCAAGATGGTTGTTATACGCAACTGCGGTACTGGCATTCGTGTCGATTGAGGCTTTTGCCTGGATCACTCACCAAAGGCAGAGCGAATTCACCTGGCTGGCGCCGCGAACTGGCGCGATTGTTACATGTGGAATTATTCCGTTCCTGGTCATGGTTGCTGATTTCGTTACTCGACGAGGCCTTTTCACCCGATGGCTTGAGTCATGCGTTGGTGCGCCGCTTGGGCCGATTTGGCTGATTATCTTCCTGGCTGTCGTTCCGGTTGGCCTGCTGGCCTTAGTCTCAATAGCCATTCCGCTCATAGCAGGCCGAACGGTTTCCATATTCGCGCCTTACCTGATGTTGATCGTCAGTATGGGTGCTATACGCCTGTGCCAGGCGCGCTTTGCACGCGGACTGGCCATCGTACTCTTGTTCTCGCTCAATACCGCTGGGTTTCTGGAGTATCGCGAGCAGCCGCATTCTCCCACCGATTACAAGGAACTTGCAGCTCAAGTCGTACCGAAGGCCCAACCTGGAGACCTATGGTTTATCTTTCGACATTGGGCCACCTCACCGATCTTCTACTATCTTGACCCAGACCGGTATACGTTTGTAGCACGTGAGCATGCCCAGATCCTGTCGAAACAGCCTGGCGCACGTGTATGGGTGCTGGGCTTTGAGAGGCTCCCGCCTCCGACGAGAGTGACGGATCCCTTGAATGGTCACCATCGGCTGGTGCACGTAGAGGCCCGTGGAATCTACGCGGACCTTTACGTTCCAGTTTCGGTTGATACCACAGGAAAGGCGGATGCGGAAGATAGTAACGTTGGATTGCGTTGAGACGGTGAAAGCCGCCTGAAGACCTAACGCACGCAGGATAGGAGGAGATCGTGCGAGATCGGCTCCTTGGACTGGGGTTTATTTGAAGGTCATCTTGAGGTAAGAAACCACCTGAAGTGAAGCAAAACGAGCAAACAGTCGACAGACACGAGGCCCATTTTCGACTGTGGGATATGTTGTACTTTGTTGTATGGTTCGAGATGCTCTCGGGGCTGACTGAGATTACCCTACTCCGGATGAAAGGACTCATCGGTGGCGGTGCTGTTCATCTACGTTGTCACACGATGTGGATGTCCCCGGCAATAAACGTGGCCGTTCTGGGTGTCGTGGGCGTGACTGCCTGGCCGCTGATTTTGCGTCTGTCGTGACCGATGGCAGTTCATATGAAGTCCGTTGTGCCGGCGTCGATGTTTTTCCTGAACATTCTCGTCATCGCATCAACTCGTTAATCGAAGGGTGTCATTCCCGCGAAGGTAGGAATCCAGGTCATTGGAAGCCATAAATCCCAATTCAGGTACGGAATGACAATTCCTCAGATCAAGAGTAACAGAGCAATAGGTGATTGCTGCTTCTGGGGACGGGTCCCATGAGAGTGCACTCTACAGAGAATTAAGAACGAAGACGTATGAAAAAAGACACGAGGGCTCTAATTCGTAAATTGTGGCGTTACCTTCCTCTCGGCTATTTTGTGGCCGCCATTCTTTGTCTGTGTTTTGCCTATGGCGTTGCGGTCGGCAAGTGGCATGTGTTTCCGTACAGTTTTCTGAATGTGGGTTTTGTTTCTCTAAGGAACCTTGTAAGTAAGCAGCGACCACACTACCTGCATCCTGCACACTATGAAGGCGAAGGGGTGGTCGTGTATGAATGTGAGAAAGTCTACCCAGGAGTGACGTTGGTCACAGGGCTCTGGAAGGATGGGGATGATTGGAATGTGGGTATTCATCTTGTCGATCTTGATGGTAAAATACTCCATGAATGGCGATGCAATCCACGGGATATATGGCCTCGTTCTCCACATAACGATCGGCGCACCGGCTCATTCGATGACAAAACAAAAACATTTGTTCATGGAGCGTTGTTGTTAGGGGGCGGCGAAGTCATCTCCAACCTGGAGTATTTTGGTCTCATCAGGCTTAACTCCCGATCGGAAGTTATCTGGAAACTTCCTTACCGTACGCACCACTCAGTTTACCAGGATGATGAAGGCAGTTTCTGGGTATGCGGTCAGAAATGGTATGAAACCCCCCATAAGGAATTTGTGGATTTGAGACCACCTTTTATCGAAGACACGATCCTTAGAGTATCCCCTGATGGCACTATCGAACGTGAGATATCTGTGCTTGAGACCATATATCAATCCGGATACGAAGGTTTGTTGCGCCTCCACACCGGCGACGTTTTGCACCTGAATGATGTAGAGGTACTCAGCCAGCGCAACGCAAAAGCCTTTGATCTCTTCCGGGCAGGTGATATCATGGTATCCATGCGTGACATCAACACCATCTGTGTGATCGATGGAGAGACAGAACGGATTAAGTGGTCTCTGACATATCCATTTATCGGTCAGCACGATCCTGATTTCACGGAAGACGGGTACATCACGGTGTTTGATAATAGTCTGGACATATTTGGCGGCAGTCGTATTCTGCGCATCGAACCATCCACAAGGGAAGTCGAAGTACTGTACGGCCATAAAGAGAATCAACATTTTTTTACGAGTGACTGCGGAAAACACCAGCATCTGCCCAACGGAAACATGCTCATCACGGAAGCGTGTGCCGGACGAGTATTCGAGGTCACTGCGAATGGTGATGTTGTGTGGAGCTGGATCGTATCGCGATGGAATAAGAACACTGTGCCGGAAATTCTGGAGGGTACTCGATATGATGCAGAGTATGCCGGTTTTATCGGTGGATTAAGAAAGGACGACAAATGAACGATATTGTATTCACTGAGCTTTTTAGTTCGCCGGGCACCTGCTTGGCATACGTTGGTCCGGGATCAGGAATCACCATGATATGGGCTTTGCTGGCGGTATTGGGTGGCATATTGTTCATGGTTCTTGGACTGGTGCTCTGGCCCGTGAGACTTCTACTCCGACTTATCAGAAGGAATAAGGGCAAAAACGCAAGTGGGAGTAATCAAAATCTGAACATGCAAGACTCTAAGGTCACTGCAGATGATAAGTGAGCTTTTCCCCGTTCTGAATCTGGTTGACAGGTGGCTTGCCGGTTTACTTCCGTTGGCCGTGAGGCTTTCGATATGGGGCGCCTTGGCCGGCTTGTTTTCCATGATCATATACGCCAAGCTCTCGCCGCAGGCTTCAATTGCGAAACTGAAAACGAAGATACGCAGCCTGCAGCGTGAGATGCTGCGTTTGGATCTCAAATTCGTGGATTTCTTGCGTCTGTC
>CAZHBL010000006.1:0-34793 GCA_964530105.1 uncultured Pirellulales bacterium
CATGCGGTAGTGAAAACCGGAGATCAGTTGACCTATTACCGCAATGGCATTGAAGCCAGCTCAGGAACGATCACACAAGCCATGGACTTTCCTCAACCACTTTTCTTTGGCGGTGACAACGAGGCTGCTGAAGGAGAGAATTGGAGTGGATTGATGAGTGAAGTCGGTATCTACAACAGAGCTTTGTCTGCGGGTGAGATTCGTTATCTTGCCGGCGAGCGGCCGTTGGTATCGGTTGAAAACTCCAGCTTTGAACTGCCCGGCACCGAGAAAATCAAGGGTTGGAACGGTGAAGGTGTATCTGATACTCCTGCTGTCGATATACCTGGTTGGAGCAGCGATACTGAGGTTGTCGACTCGGGAGTGGAGACTGGATTTGCAGCAACTGACGGGGAATGGACCGCCTTTCTAATGAGCGGCGATCCTTCAGTCTGGCAGTTGACCGACCATACAATCGGCGGCAACGACGTTTTGGAACTGAAAGTGGATGCCAAGATCACATGGGCTGCCACGGCCATGCAGATGACTCTATATTACGATGACAACGGCGCCAGAGTTCCGGCTGCAACCGAAGAAGTAATTCTTACAGACGATATGCAGGAGTATACACTATCTCTGTCAGCGGCTGACGTCCCGGAATCGATCGGTAAAAAAGTTGGAATTGAATTTTCCAATGCAAGTTCCGGCGAATCGTGGATTGGCCTGGATAATGTGCGGCTTGTTCTAGTATCTGAGTGAGCCTATTGATCGTGGGATTGCTTTTTTTGATTGAGTAAGACCTGAAATAAATGGATGAATTGGTATCAGTACAGGGCCTATACCCATCGATTAGGTATAGGCCCCTGTTTTATGGTAGTGATAGATAGACTCTGCATAAACAAGTAATATAGCAAGCTTGAGGAGGTCTTCAGAAAGCCGGTAGAGTTGGAACTAAAAACGGTTCTTGAAAAGACACAATATAATTGTAAAATGACTTTTTGAGTTGAAATTGCCCTCTAACATAAAGCTAAAGGAGAGCTGTATATGATTGGGATATCTCAATTTAGGTTCCCGACCGACATTCGCTTTGGTGTGGGAGCGTGTTCGGTACTAACGGAATTTGCTCGGAAATACAAGGTAAACCGGCCATTACTGGTTACAGATTCAGGATTGCCGGAGACTGAGGCATTCAGCCTGGCTGCCGATGAGATGGATCGCGTATGGCCTGGAGAATACATGAAATTCACGGGTGTTCATCCTAATCCTACAGACCAGGACGTTGAGGATGCATGGGAATCGTACGCTCAAGGTGATTGTGATGGCATTGTTGGATTAGGGGGTGGCAGTGCTCTTGACGCGGCCAAAGCTTTGCGCCTCAAAGTTGCCTTCCCGGAAATGGCTCTACCGGAGATACCCCTTGCAGAATTGCCTCCGACTCTGATACCCATGTGCGCGATACCGACGACGGCGGGAACCGGCAGCGAGGTGGGGCGAAGCACCGTTATCACAATACGACAGGTTGGAAGAAAGATGGTATTGGGCGCGCCGCCGCTTATGGCGGAGATGGCGATCCTGGATCCTGAACTGACCGTTGGATTGCCGCCAAACTTGACCGCCTGGACCGGTATGGATGCGATGACGCATGCCGTCGAAGCGTTCGTATGTCCGGTCTTTCATCCAATGTGCGACGCGATCGCCCTCGAAGCCATCCGGCTGGTAAGGTTGTACTTGCCGCGAGCCTATTCCGATGGAGCGGACATCGAAGCACGCGGAATGATGCTGATTGCCGCCGCAATGGGTGCGGTGTCGTTCCAGAAGGACCTTGGTGCGGCACATTCTCTTTCGCATCTATTATCGAGCGAATTTGGTATCCAGCATGGTCTTGCAAATGCTATTGCTCTGCCGGCAGTCGTACTTTTCAATGGAGAGCACGACAGTTCACAATACGAACGGATTGCGGGAGCATTGGGTTGTTCGGAGCCTTCGGATGATCCTGCTTTGTGGGTGGCTGATTTCCTTAATGAATTTAATCGCTCCATCGATATCACTCAGCGTTTGCGGGACTTGAAAATCCCACGCGAGAATTTGCCCGAATTGGCGGCAAAGGCAATGGAAGATGGATGTCACTTATCCAATCCACGACAATGCACGGAGTCGGACATGTTACGGCTTTATAAGGAGATATGGTAATGGCGAAGATATCCAATCGTATGCTCATCGACGGCCAGTTGCGATCAAAGGCTTCCGGCGGCTCCTTAGAGCTGACCGAGCCGGCAACGGAACAGGTATGGAACAAAGTGCCGGCGGCAGGCAAGCGTGAAATAGACGAGGCACTTGAGGCGGCAACGAAAGCGTTCAATAAATCTTCCTGGTTATCGGCAAATCCCAAACGCAGGATCGAAGCTCTATATCGTATCGCAGGATTAATACGTGAAAATTCAGAGCAATTGGCTGTGCTTGAAGCGCGCAACGTGGGCAAACCGATTGGAGACGCGCGCTGGGAGATTAACGCCGGGGCGCGTTGTTTTGAATACTACGCCGGGGCGATTAGCCACTTTGGCGGCCGGACCATTCCTGTCGCGAGCGACGGATTTGACTATACGCTACGTGTGCCGGTGGGAGTGGTCGCTGCTATTGTTCCGTGGAATTTTCCTTTTCTGATGGCGTGCTGGAAAGCCGCGCCTGCGCTCGCCACGGGCAATGCCGTCCTGTTGAAGCCCGCAAGCTTAACGCCTCTGACGGCGTTGGGATTAGGCCAACTGGCAATGGAAGCAGGCGTTCCGGAAGGGATTTTACAGGTTGTGCCGGGCCGGGGAGGCGAGATTGGCGATTACCTTGTCAGCCATCACCTTGTTAATAAAATTACATTAACGGGTGAAACCGGCACGGGTGCCCGTATCGTTAAGCTCGCCGCCGACGATATCAAACGAGTCTCACTTGAACTTGGCGGCAAGAGTCCTAACATTATCTTCGCCGATGCCGATGTGGAAGCGGCGGCCAAGGCGGCGCCAATGGCGGTCTTTGCCAATACCGGGCAGGACTGTTGTGCACGCAGTCGCGTATTAGTGGAGAAATCAGCTTATAACAAGTTCCTCGATGCGTTTGTAGAAGCCACAAAAGCGGTCGTAGTAGGTGACCCATTGGACAACTCAACCCAGGTTGGCCCGATGGTATCAGCTAAACAAAGAGAAAGTGTCGAAGAGTATATTGATATTGCGCGCCAGGAAGGAGGGCGTATCCTCTGCGGCGGCAATCGTCCCAAGAAGCCGGGCTATTATCTTGCCCCAACCATCGTGGATGGACTTGGCTCATCAGCCCGTGTTTGCCAGGAAGAGATTTTTGGGCCGGTAGCTTGTCTGATTCCGTTTGAGAACGAGCAGGAGGCTATCGAGCTTGCCAATGATACGAAGTACGGACTAAGCGGATCCTTGTGGACGAAAAACCTCGAACGTGCATTGCGTGTTGCCAGGGCAGTCCGCACCGGCGTGATGAGCGTTAACACAAACAGCAGCGTATATGTTGAGGCCCCGTTCGGCGGCTTCAAACAAAGCGGCTTTGGGCGTGATCTCGGAACCGAGGCAATGCAACTCTATACGGAGGTCAAGAACGTCTTCATATCCGTAAAGGATGGAGATTAGTCTAAACCGGCAGTGGGTAGAACCAGCTTATTTAGCCAATTGACGAATTCGCATTGCCGGATCGAGTCTGAAAGCACATCGTCGTCAATCGCCAATTGCCAGCGAAGGTCCTTCCGGTCTGGTTCTCTTGCGAGTGCCTCCATACGTTCCACAAGGTCCACAAGGTCTTTGTGACCACGAAAGAATCCTGCGGCGATGAGTTTCTTTTCACGGGCAACGATGAGCCGGGCCATCTCGTGGAGATCGTACTCACAATGGTATTGCGTGGCCCAGAAAGTCCCGTTCTTATAGGTGACGGCAATCGCTTGAATGGGGGCGAAGCTGTTACCCGCCAGTAAGATGCCCCCTGGATGGAGCTTGGTGACCATGTCATCGTGGCTTACAAAACCTTCGAACACGCGAGGCTTGCCTTCGAACATGGGGTGGTTGTGTGCCGCTGGTGTTTGATGAATCTTCCGGCCCATTCCCATCTCGCGGCCTTTCGGATTAGCCTCGACCTCGCCGCCGGCAGCGAAGGCAGCCATTTGAATCCCCCAGCAGCTTCCGAAGCTGGGAACACCGACTTCATAAGCATCTTTCGCTAATTCGATTTGACTATTGACGCTGTGGTTGGCCGTGTCGTAGATAGTGAGATTGCAGCCGGTCCAGATGATACCGGCATATCCGTGGAGATCCTTTACCAAAGGCATATCTGCGCCGGGATCGCTCGGAAGCAGCACATCGTATGTTGCTTGTGGCAGATGCTGGAGCAGCATGTCTGCAAAGAGCTTCCATGCGAGCTTCATGCCGGCCTGCTCAAGCTCGTCACGGCTGTGTTTGGGATAACCGTCAATTATTAGAAATCGCAGGGGTGTTGTCATTAGTTGCTCCTGTTTCTATTGCTGGTTTAGCTCTTTCAGAATTGCTGGCAAATCCGCGAAGTTGCGGCAAATGGCGTCGGCCTTTGTATTTTTGCTTCCACGGTCTTTGACTACTGTACATAGAACGGCGCTGGCACCGACAGCATGAGGACCTTCGATATCTTTTAACTCGCGATCCCCAATATGAACGATTTCACAGGGCTTTACTTCCAGAGCCTTAGCTGCTGCTTTGAAGGCAAGAGGATTGGGTTTGGCGCAACCAATCTCGTCGGAGAAAACGAAGGCATCGAAGAACTTCAGAATGTCGTAATGTTCTAACAACTGGCGAAGCGCACGGCCCGGGCTGAAAATGGCATCGGAAATCACACCCATTCTGTACTTGCCGTGCAGATTTTGCAGAGCTTCGGCCACGCCAACTGCCAGGTCGGGCCGAAACTCCAGTTCCATCTCCTCATGCAGCCGAACCAGTTCATCAAGCTCGGCGCCCGGTAAATCGCGATTCAATCCCTTGAGCAGGACTGAGAGCCTCTCTCGAACCGTCCAGGTAACGTTCTGTCCGTACCAGACCTGGCGAAACGCGGCATCTACAATGTTGTACGCCACTTCTACCAGCTCTTTTGATATAGGATTATGTCGCTGCAGGAATTGATGGACCAAATTACGCCGCTCGTCCGGCTTGGGTGGAAGTCCTTGAGCCGTCCGTTTGGGCTCATCCGAATCGTCAATGAAAACAGTGTCCCACAAGTCAAATGTGATTGCCCGGATAAAAGAGTTAGCCATCAAACCTTATTCCTGGATCAGAGTGTGTCCTCTGGATTGCCTGTGTACCATTTGCGGGGTACGTCTTCACCGGTAGTTTCCTTTATCTCTGTCACGTGTCCATCCAACCAAATTGTCATGGATACGTTGCGGTGGCGAAAACACTCTTTAACCGTGTCATGCCACTGTTCTCCCGACCAATTGGTGTCGACAAAGCCGGTCCCCCCCTGGCTGCTCGGACGCCATTGTGGTAAATTGATCCTATCTCCGGGCCGAATGTGAAACATGTCTCCGTTGTCGTCCAACAATTGTTCAATGTGGTCCTGATAAGCAATAACCTCGCTATGATGTTTGAATTCATTATCAATCTTCTTGTCCGTGATGTAGCCGTTGAGGCCGTAAGAGCAATACTTGAAGTATTGCTGGGATTGTATTCCCCAGGGCGGCCCAGATTCCGGCCAATCATCCCCACGCTTCATAGCGGGGCAATTGAAAATCTTCTTATTCTTGGCGTATGGATAATATGCGATTCCCCAGTAGGCGTAATTCTCATTTGGCCCGTATTCCTTTAAAATCGTTGGATGTTGCCACACGTTATCCCAAAGACCATTGTTGGGTGAGTCGTGTGTTTTTCCATCATAGTCATCAATGTACATCCTCAAGGCGAGTACGAGCCCTTTGACATGACCAGTGCAAACAGTTTTTTTCGCTTGGTCCTTTGCAGCTCTTAGAGTAGGCATCAGAATCGCCATTAGAACTGCGATAATTGCAATCACTACCAGCAGTTCAATTAATGTAAAGGCATGTCTGCTTTTCATTCTATTGCCTCCTAAAAAGGCATTATGCCGTGCCTGGCAACCACGTAAACCGTTCTACCTAAGCGGTCTTATTATATAATACCGGGAACTACAAGTCAAATTCAAATTATTTTTATGTTAGCCGTCCTCCTCCCAAAATCTCTCGGTAACGATCTTGGATTCGGTGAAGAAATTGACGATAGTTTTACCTTGTGCTTTTATATCTGCAAACTGAGATTCTTTCATTCCTCCGAATGGCAGGAATGCCACGGGCGCCGGGATGCCGACATTAATACCGATCATCCCGCACTGTGTTTCGAGCTTGAACTTGCGAGCGTAATAGCCGTTCTGAGTGTAGATCGACGCACCGTTGCCGTACTGATTATCGTTGATGATTTTTATTGCTTCGTCGAGAGAGCCGGCCTTGAGAACCACAATGACCGGGCCGAAGATTTCGTTGTTGTGGATTTCCATCCCCGGCTTGACGTCCGTGAATACCGTCGGACCTATGAAGTGGCCGTTTTCGCAACCGGGCACAACTATGTCGCGTCCGTCGAGGGCGAGGGTAGCTCCTTCTTTGATACCAGTCTCGATCATATTAAGAATGAATCGTTTTGACTTGGCTGATATCACCGGTCCCATGACCATGGATTCATCAGCCACTTTTGGATCCAACGGATTGGCGACCAAGACGCTCCTGGAAGCTTCGATAAACCGGTCGCAAACGATTCTGCACATATCCTCCCCGACGGCTACGATTGCAGAAGCTGCCATACAACGTTGCCCGGCACAACCGTAGCAGGAAGTGATCATGTTGCGGATCATATCATCGACCTTGGCGTCGGGCATAGTAACAAGATGATTCTTGGCTGACCCCATTGCCTGACAACGCTTATGATTTTGGGCACATCTCGCAGAGACAATCCTGCATGTTGGTGTGGACCCGACAAGAGAAACACCTTTAACCAGAGGATTATCAACCAAGGCCTGCCCAACAACTTTATCTCCATTGACAAGATTGAAAACCCCCTTGGGTAAATCAATTTGGTCTATATATTCAGTTATTAACTGCATCGTTAAAGGCACTTGCTCTGAGGCCTTGACAATATATGTATTGCCCGTGGCGATAGCATAAGGCAGAAACCAGAACGGAACCATCGCCGGGAAGTTAAATGGCGCAATCATGGCAAAAACTCCGATCGGCAGCCGGATCACTTCGCCATCGATGTCATAGGACGCACCGACAAGTTTATCCCCCTGCTGCAGCACAGGCATACCACAGGCAACTTCGATGTTCTCGAAGATCCGTTTCATTTCGGCCCTCGCATCCGGCAGAGACTTGCCCATTTCCTCGACAAGGGTCCGAGCAATTTTTTCTTCGTTTTCTCGCAGCAGCGCATCCAATTTGTAAAGCGGCTGGATCCGGCGAGCGACTGGTGTTTGGCTCCAACTTTTGAATGCCTCTGCGGCGGCGGTGATTGCACGTTTAACTTCGGCGACAGTTGACAAAGGCGTTTTACCAATGACCTGGCCTGTGCTCGGATTCTCGACATTCAGGAAACCGGTGCTTTCCGGTTCGATCCATTGACCATTAACGTAGTTCTTAACAATCTTCACGGCTTATCACCCATTTTTAGTCTTTGTTCGATTTCGTCTATAATCGGAGGTACATCGGCGATGGACTCGACGACGTAATGAGCTCCCGACTTGGCCAGGCCGTCCGACGCTCTGGCTACTTTGCGTTTTACTTCATCAGCGGGCAGGGCGGCCAACTCTTTCTCATTCAGTCCCACCTCATTGCCGGTCTTGGCCAGGCCGATTGTCCAGGTTCCCGCGTTCAATCCTTCAGCAATACCCGGCTTCGTATCGTCAATTTTAACGACGGCTTCCGGAGGGAAAATTCGCGCCTGCTGCATATTGCTCAAGACCATCCACGGCTCGGGCCGGCCCGCCGGAACATCGCTCGCACAGGCATTGACATCAGGAACGTAACCCTGCTTCTTTGCTTCACGGAAGTTTATCTCCATCGCCTCGGTGAAGTAGCCGGAGGTGGAGCCAATCTTCATCCCGCGACCTCTCAATTCGTTTACGGCTTTAACAGTTCCCGGAATAAGCTCGCTATAGTCAGCAATACAAGCGACCTGGAGCGGTACGAAATCCTTTTCGAACATATCCTGTACATCTGCTTCGGTACAAGTCTTACCGTGCACCTTCTTCCAAAGCGCAGCGACTTCATCCTGCTGGGAAATTGCCCGGACATGATCGAGCTTTTTCAGCCCCATAGGACGCCGGGCCTGCTCCATTGTAATTTCCACGCCGTACCGTTTGAAAACCTCAACGAAAACCACCGCCGGGGCATAACAGCCATAGTCCAGGGTCGTTCCCGCCCAGTCGAAAATAACAAGCTTCACCGGCCCTTTGTAGATTCTGTGATATACAAAACTCATTAATCATTCCTTTCCTGTTTCTCAACCTCTGCGATACATTTGTCCAGGATGTCCAAGGCTCTGTCCATCTCCGGTTCGATAATCGTTAAAGGTGGCGTCAAAGTGATAATATTACCCATAGTTACCTTGAAATTTAATCCTCGGCTCAGCGCGCCGTACATCACTTGCTCTGCCTCTTCGCTGGCCGGGACTTTTGTTTGCCGGTCTTTGACCAATTCTATCCCCATCAGAAGACCGAGACCTCTGACGGCACCAATGATCTTTTGATGCTGCATCATGTCTCGCAGACGACTCATTGCATAATTACCTATATTTTCAGCGTTCGCGAGTAAATTTTCCTCTTCCAGGCATTCGATTGTGGCTGAAGCCGCGGCACAGGCTACGGGATTCTTCTCGTGGGTATAATGTCCCAAAGCACGATCCGGCGCGATATCGAGAGCCTCGCGGGCAATCAGTGCAGCCAGCGGGAAAATCCCGCCTCCTAAACCCTTGCCGATTATCAGCATATCCGGAACCACATCAAAATGCTGACAGGTGAACATTCTACCCGTTCGGCCGAGGCAGTGAGGAATCTCATCGAGTATCAAAAGTGCGCCATGTTTGTCGCACGCGGCTCTGACTTTCTTCCAATAACCGGTCGGCGGAATAACGGAAGTGCTTCTGACCGTCTCTGCAATCACTGCCGCAACGTCTCCTTCTTTGCCCAGAACGTACTCGATGTAGTCGGCACATTGAAGAGTGCAGTTGCCTTCTTCGCATCCCCAAAGACATCTGTAACAGTCAGGTGGCGGGACATGCTCGGTGCCCGGCAGGAGCGGTCCGGCATCCTTGCGAAAGATGGCTTCTCCGCCAACAGAAATTGCATCAAGCGAGGCGCCGTGAAAAGAATCCCACATTGAAATTGTCTTGAATCTGCCGGTTGCCATGCGCGCAAGCTTCAGCGCCATGCCGACAGCCGCTGTGCCGGCGGGGGCGAAGAGAACCTTGTTCAAATCTCCTGGTGCTAATTGGGCCAGTTTTTCGGCAAGTCGTATCGCAGGGATATTAGTATATCGACGTGTGCAGAAAGCAAGATTCTCCATTTGGTTTTTCACGGCGTCAATTACTCGCCGGTTGGTAAATCCAACCTGATGGACATTGTTGCCGTGGAAGTCCATGAAGCTGCGACCCTGGAGGTCCTCAAGATTGATGCCTTCACAATGAGACAGGACGTTCAAGCAGGGAGTTGAGAGCGATTGATGTAAAAAATACCTGGCGTCCAGATCAAGCCAGCGCTGAGTTTCGACGTCAATATGCGCTTTCATCCAGGCCTTGCGGCGATGGGAAATGTTCAGGTCGCCTTCGGATTGAAGGTTGTCGATATCTTTCTTTTTAAATCGCATTTACTTGAGCTTAACACCCATTTCGGTGATTGTCTCGGTAATTGCAGCCAGGAGGGCCTTGACATCAGCTTCGAATATTCGGCCGATATTGCCTATCCTAAAGCAGTTGGCATCACTGACTTTGCCGGGATAAATCACGTAATCCTTTTGATTTAGACTTTCATAGAACTTCTCAAAAGAAAAGTTAGGATCAACCGGATACAGAAACGATGTGATGATGTATCCCTGATCCTCGGGTTTGAGATATTCCTTAAATCCCATGCGGCGCATACCGCCGACGAGCACCTCATAATTCCTGCGGTAACGCTCAGCGCGACCGAGGATGCCGCCTTCAGCCTCCAACTCATCAAGAGCTTGGCGGAACGCTACAAGGGTGTGAGTCGGCGGTGTAAAACGAAACTGACCGTTCTTCTCGAAGCCTCTATATTGATCCAAAATGTCAAAGCTCACACTTCGTGCATAACCGGCGGTTTCCATGAGCGAATCGAGCTTGCATAGAATAAACGAAAAACCTGGAACACCCTCAATACACTTATTGGCGGAGGAAACGAGATAATCAATACCGCACTCGGCAAGATTTATCGGCACCGCGCCAAAGCTACTCATGGCATCGACAAAATATTTAGCTCCGGATTTGACTACGATCCGGCCAATTTCCCTGATGGGATTAATTATTCCTGTCGTCGTTTCGCAATGTACAACTGTGACGTTGGTTATCTTGTCGTCATTCCTTAATGTGTCTTCAATCTCCTCAAGATCAGGCGTTTTGTTTTCGGGATATTCGAGCGTTACGGTTTCGATCTTTAATACAGATGCAATCCTGGCAAGCCGCTTTCCGTATGCCCCGTTAATGATTACCAACAGCTTGCCATCAGGCGGCACCGTCGATGAAACGACCGCCTCCAGGCCGAACGTTCCGCTGCCCTGTATGAGAACGGCTGTGTATTCATCTTGGCTTACTTGACCGAGCTTGACCAGCTTATGCCGGATATCCCTCACCAATCCAATGAATTCGATATCGCGCGATCCTAAATCCCGCAGCATAGCCTGCTTGACGGTTTGACTGGTCGTCAGAGGTCCCGGCGTAAAGAGTATCTTGTCTTTCCGGCGGGGAATCTGCTTTTTTGTTTTCATCCTGTAGACTCCATGTTTTCGGTAGCCTTCTTATGATCTTCAGGGACCCAATTCCATTTAATAGCCAGCAAGCAGCCCGCTAGGGCAGCAATTGCCACAAAGAAATAAAACAGGCTGTCCCAGCCGAATTGATTTGCTATATATGCGACGATAAAACCGGATACCATTTGTCCGAAGGAGCCAATACCATTTATGATACCGGCGGCCAGCCCGGCTGCTTTTGGTGAGCCTGTGTCGATTGCTGCAGCGCCCGACATTAAAGCGTCAGGGCCATAAGTAAAAAAGCCGATCAGAGATATTCCAATTGCATTGCCAAGGTGGCTCCAGGCGGCCAATTGAGGTTGGAAAAAGCAGGTTATTGCCAGGCCCCACATCCCCAGTGCTCCTACAGGCATGCGTCGAGCCTGGAAAATTTTGTCCGAAACATAGCCGGCGGCGACTATGCCGACAAAACCTACCGCTTCGTAAAGAATCGATGTGTAACCTGCCTCTGCAAGCCCATAGCCGAGATGTTCGACCATATACAGCGGCAACCAGAAGAATATTGCGTATCGCCCCATCTTCGTGAAAAAATACATAAGGCTGATAAGCCAGATTACCGGATTCCTAAACACAAGAGCAAGAATCTCTCTTGAAGATAGATTCGAGCTATTTTTTGCACTCTGCGGAGATTGGCTGTCAGGCAAATCATCTTCAGCAATCTCCGGAAGACCTACGTCTGTGGGTTTGTTGCGAGTGAAAATGACAAAGCAAAATGCTATCAGAGCCAGTAAAGCAGACGGAAACCAGAAACTGCGGCGCCATCTCAGATTGAATTTATGCGGATAGGATTCCTGCAACAATACTTTGTTCATCGAAATCAAATGTTTGCCTTTAAGTTCTTTTTGCCGCTCCTGAGGTGTTTTCTTGAGCAGATTTTCAATGTTCGCACTGGTTCTTTCTGAGAGTGGAATGCCGGCGAAGCGTTGTTCGTCATACAGCCACGGTCCCTGAAGTATCTTGTTAAACTCTGTGGTTATTGCCTTAAGCAGAGAACGGCTAACACGTCCGGTTCCGTCATATTCATAAAGCAACTGCCGGCTCTCGGATGAGAACGTTCCCATAAGATACTTTGAGAATGGATTCCGTTCGTCTTTCAGTTGAATCACCAAACCGGACGGATCTTTCAGATCGCTTGGTCGCAGAAGCACGGGGTGCGTAACTACGAATGTTGCCAAGGTAGTTGCTGCAACCGCACCAACAACGTAACAGGTTGACCACCAGGACATAACCACGCCCCGTTCTTTACGCCGAAACCAGGGAGCCATGTTCTTGACGGTCCCGGACCAGCCTGTAGACTGCCCCGTTCCATTGATGCACAGCAACAAGCCGAATACCAGCAAGGCTGCGCCAAAACCCAAAAGAATGTTTGCCAATACGGATAGAAACAGACCGATTCCAACGATAAGACGCGGACCTAACTTGTCGGACAAGAAGCCGTTATAGAACTGACCCAGAGCATAAAAAAGACTATAAACAAACAGGACCATCGCGAAATTGTCTTTCGTGAAACCCAAATCCTGACTAAGCAAAGGCATAGCAATGCTAAAATTCTTCCGGCATAAATAGAATCCTCCATAAGCCAACCATGATAGAACAAAAATCCGGTATCGCCAAAGCCGATATTCCCTATTGAGGATTATTGCCATATCTTCTATCCACTTCGTTATGCAGCGCTCATTGCAGCAGGCAGTAGCCAACGTAGCATGGCTATTTTACGGAATTAGTAGGTTTTAGCAAGGCTGTTCTGAATTTATGGGTGTGCTAACCATCGTTCGCCATTATCAAAAGCCATGAAATCGGCCGATCAATTGATGCGGCCGAACATATAAATGTTTCCGGTATCCGTGCTGACAAAGAGATGTCTGCGGCTTACAGCCAGGGCCCGAGCGCGACCATTCACGGCCCTGCTCCATAACTGATCTCCGTTTGTTATGCTATAAGCAGCCACCTTGCTCGTACCACCTGCGAAAAGAACATCGTCGGCGAGAATCAACGCGTGCGGATAATCACACTGAACAGACCATTGCACACTACTATTGCCTCGTCGAACGGCCAGAAGGGAGGTATTTGTGAGTATGTAAGCCGTAGTTCCGGAAACGACAAGACGGCGAGCATTCGGATGTGAAGCGATGCGATCTCGATATTCTGCGTCGTGTTCTACGATCTCATAACCTTCGGCGTGGACCTTTGCGTGGCCGCGTACAAAGCGGGAATCCGAAGTCAGAAGAGCATAACAGCCACTCTGACCTCGCTCACCAAATGTCCCCGAGATGGCGCCTGTCGCGCGATTGAAAGCATAAGGTTGCAGCCTGCCCTGGAGCAGGTATATTCGAGTAGCCGAAGCCAACACGGGCCCCATAGGTGTAACACCACCCGAAACACAGTAAAGGCCCGGACCGCTGTCCGAGCCTGTTTGGGCATCGAGGCTGCAAAGGTAGGAAGCCTGCCAGTTGACGAGCGAAGCGGCAAAGTACACTTTTCCGTCCAGCACGGCTGTGCCGGTCCTTATAGGCCACATGGATATGAGGTTGCCATTATTGCCTATAAGGCGGGTATCCTCGGAAGAGCTGTATTTCCAAATTAAAGAACCGTCGCTTGCATCGATACAGTAGGCATAGCCGTCATCAGAACCAAAGTATAATTTGCCGTCGTCATAGCTGGGGGGATACCGAACCGGGCCTTCCGTAGTAAAGAACCATTGTTGCTGGCCGGTGTTAACATCGAGACAATGGACGGAATCGGTGACGGAGGATCCAAAGTAAAGCAGGTCGCCGATAACCGTAACGGCGAACACAAAGTCGAAGTCCCGCTGGGGCGTGAGCTCGCAGATGGTAGTACCATCCGACCGATAGGCGTCCCAGGGCGCGCCCCCGTCCCAGGCAACCTGAGGCGGCATCGGCGAAACGTAAATCCAACCCTCGTCTAATTCATCCGGGTTTAGAGATTCCGTTGTGACTCCGCTTCGTGCATTGTCGTGCATGTAGGTGGGCCAGTCCTCGGCGTAAGATAATCCGAAAGTGCAGAGGGCGATAAGAGCAACTAAAAACAGCTTACTGTATGGAATTCTTCGGATTATTAGCAATGCTACTATCTTATTCATCTCGTGTCTCATTACATTTCCTTCTGTCGCATCTCTCTACCTGGGCGCTGGTATTGTCTTACTGCTCACAAAGCCGATGGACGTATTCAACCATCCATTGCAACTGCACCCGCCACCGCCTTCCGGAGAGAGAACCATTCCGCCGCCGGGGATGGTGCTCAACCAGCAACCAGGACGAATGCCAGACCAGGTGCTAACGGTTTCTGAATCGATGTCCCACATTGCGATGTTGCCGCCTGAACCTCGGTAAATAAGGGCCCCAGTCGTGCCGGCGTAGGTAGCACAGCCTGCATGGCGACCCATATCTGTAGTCAGTATCTCGCCTGTGTTCAGGTCGTAGCCGTTGGGCTCAAGGTATATCATATTGCCCGCAATGACTGGATGCTGCATGTGGCCGCCGTGATTATCTTTGATCCAGGGGTGATCATTCGACCATAAAAATTGACCATTTGTGGCGTGGTAAGCATATATGTTGTAGTGCGTATCCGAAGATGTAATGAACAGCTTTTCATCCTTGTACTGCATGTAGAAGACCACGATGCCGTCGGCGGTGTCGATGGCTTTCTCCCAAAGCTTCCCACCAGTATCCTGATCCAGGGCGACAATGTATTGATCGCTCCACAACTCGGGAATTCCTATTCGCCCCGAAGAATATTCCTCGACCGTGGTATTGCGGCTCTCAACAAAGTAGAGCCGGCCTCCACCAAGAGTGATCGTCGAATTGATAATGATGCCGCTTTCGGGTCGATCATCCGTCCAGACTCGGCTGCCACTATCTTTGTCAATAGCAAAGACATACTTGCTACAAACCTTATGGGTGACATCACCGGAGGTGGCATCGTACCAACCCGTGCCTGAGCCGCCCCAGATGTTTGTATAATGAGCACCGTCGAACTGGGCGCTGCCGTAGAGCTTATCGCCTGAGATTGCCACGTAGCCCCATTCCAGGCCATCGTCGTTCACGTTGTATGTCCTGATTCGGATACCTGAATCTCCATCAAGAAACCAGCAGTCATCATCAACCGCTATGTATAATCCATCCTCATCCGCCGAGATATAACCGCTGTCTCGCGGCGTATTCACTCGCAATAATTCGGGAATCTCCAGCGACCAGTATATAGCTCCATTGTAGGAATCCATTGCCAGAATCCGGTCCAGCCCCTGATGGTACAGCCGACCATTAGACATCACCGGCGTCGGCATACGTGGGTTGCGGTCCGCTCCGAAATCGGCGCCCGGCGAGCCGATCCACTGTATCATTAAAAGACCTGTTTGCGTGGCTCCTTCGAGCGTATCATCGGCATTGGCGGCATTGTCTGGATCGCCGTACTGACGAGGCCAATCCGCCGCACCAGGCACAGGCTCGCAAACAACTCTGGACCAGAGCCCATTATTGTCCAGGGTGATGGTATTGGCCAAACCTCCGGCGTCCAACCACGTTTCCAGCTCACCTTTCGTTAGCTCATGAGGACAGCCGGATGGTTGACCAAGAAAGGCAATGCCACCCGGACGCAGTACGCGGTAAATCTCGGCTGCGGAGCCGGTACACACTCCTTCGGAAAGAACGGAATCGGAGACGATAAGATTGAAAAAATACTTAGAGAACCGGAGATTATCCAGCGAGTCAACCTTTCGAACTTTTATTCGATTCCCGTAAAGTTCCGCTTTCATGAGCCTTTCGATCGCTGAGTTGATATTCGATGAATCAGTATCCACTCCCACAATGATGAGGTCACTGCGTTTGGCTAATTCGAATGCCAGTCGTCCCTCACCGCAACCATAAACCAGGCAATAACCTTTCTTGAGACCTGTTTGGTTAATTATATGCTCGGCTGCCTCTTCGTATAATGCGCTAAGTGTATCGACGGGGTATGGTGAGTTTACATCTGAACAGTCCAGACGTGTATAGTTTATCGCGTTATCGAATATGTAAATATCGGTGAAAAGCTCTGTTTTGCCGCTGGTATAACCAACGCGATAATAATATCGTGTTCTATATTGCAGGTCGCTCAGGATTATCTCATGAGAGGTGGTCGCCGAAGGATCTTTTGCCCTCCGGCCCAACGATTCTGTTACCCAGTACTCTACAATCGAGTCGCACGCTACAGGTGTATCCCAGCGAATCACTGCCGTAAATGGCCCGCTAAACTGCACATAGGGTCCAACGTCCACGGCGATAATTTCTCCCCGACGCAGTGGTGACTGATACGGATCTGACCGCCCCGTTAAACGAGCCTGAGCAATAGCTACAGTAACAAAAGCTAATAGTAAACCTTGAACTATGCCCGAAAGTAGATCGGGGCTTGCTGGTATTTTTGCGAAACTGAAGTATCTGAAATATCTGCACATAACAAACTTCTTGGACGCTCCTAGTTCAGATAATCTTCTTGCAAAGCTTTACACTGGTAAAATAGTAAGGGCTCAAACTTCCTCGGCAATTGTTCTCTCTCCTGCCAGGATACTTCTGAAGGCCACATATAAGTTAATTATGGTTTTTTCTCACGGGATGTCAATAAAAAAATGATAACCGGCTGTTCCCAAGGTTGTTTAATAATAATGTTATCGAAATTAATTTTCCGTCAGATAACGGTACACTATCCAGCTTATTTGTGGGAATTCTGCGAATTCAAATAATCATAGTACCTTCGGAGTTTTATTATATAATAGCGCAAGTTACTTTGGAGAAAGGAATTAGACGAACTTGACAGACTCTCTTAATATCCTCGCGAGAATACATCTGCGGCAAAAAAAGGAATTTTTTCTGAAAGGGTGTGTGAAAATTTTCGAAATCGGGATACGGGTTCTTCTTGACAGATATAGGACTATTTGTTATATATGAATCCGGTAAAACATAGCCTGAGGAGAATCTACTATTATGTGACGGCACGCGAATGTTTATCATAGTTTAATTCTTTTTCACGAAAGGAGGATTCATCATGTGTAGAAAACTAATCCGCTTGACCTTTATTCTGGTGCTTGTGTTGATCTTGGCCGATTCTATGAATGCCGCCGATCTTGTCGGCTGGTGGAAGTTCGACGGCGATGCACTGGATTCGTCCGGGCTAAGTAATGACGGCACACTTGCCGGCGATCCGGATTTCGTGGATGGCTGGCTGGGCCAGGCTGTATTCTTAGACGGCGACGACTACGTTACGATGAATGGTGTTGCTGATGATGTAATGAGCAATAACTTCACGATGAGCGCTTGGGTTAAGACGACCGACAATGGTGACTGGTTCTCTGTTAATGATGCTGGCGGCGGCAACGTGGCGTTGTTCGCGACGGATAACCAGCGAGCGGCAATGTACGACGGCGCCTACGAAGGTCACTCGACCACCATCGTTACCAACGGACAGTGGCATATGCTCACGTATGTTCGGAGGGGCAACACAGGTTACGTCTATGTCGATGGTGTACTGGAGAACAACCACGACGCCGGTTTCAGCCTCAGCCCTGACGATCGCTGGTCGATAGGGCAAGAGTGGGATGGCGAAACCCCCAGCGATTTTCTTATTGGTACGGTTGATGAGGCGCGGGTTTACAATGGCGGTCTAACCGACGCAGAGGTGATGGACATCTTCAACAGCTCGACCTCATCGATAGCCGCATGGAGACCGCAGCCTGCAGATGGTCAGACAGAGGTTATGACAAATGATGATTTGAGCTGGGCCCCCGGTCTTGATGCAGTGTCTCACGATGTTTACATTGGTACCAACAAAGCTGATGTGGCTGCAGGTACCGGAGGGACATACAAAGGTAACCAGGCCACACTGGATTACGATCCAGGCCCGCTTATTCCTGGTTCGACATACTATTGGCGCATCGACGAACAAGCGTCCGGTGGGACAACTACGCCTGGAGAGATATGGAGCTTTACAACAGTAGAGTTTGTGATCGTTGATGATTTCGAGGACTACAACGACTATCCGCCCAACGAGATATGGAGTACGTGGAAAGACGGATACGAGATCCAGGAGAACGGCGCCATGGTTGGCTATCCTGATCCTATTGATATTCTTGCCGGAGAGCATTACGTCGAGACAGATATCGTACACGGCGGCGCCCAGTCCATGCCATTTTTCTACGATAACAGCGCTGCTTCATACTCAGAAGCCGTGCGTACTTTTGACAGTCCTCTGGACTTCACAGTCGGCGGACTGCTCGGACTGACGCTATGGTATCAAGGCCAACCGGCCGCTGTCGGTGGCGTAAGTGTCGACTCAGTAACCCAGACCTATACCTTAACCGGCTCTGGGGCGGACATCGGAGGCACTTCTGATGAATTTCACTACGCATTCAAGCAGCTAAACGGCGCAGGCTCCATTACTGTTAAGGTCGAGAGTCTCACTGATACTAATTCCTGGGCCAAAGCTGGTGTGATGATTCGCGAAACACTGGATGCGGATTCTCTTTTTGCGGCGGTTGTGGTGACTCCGAGCGGTAGAGTGGCTTTTCAGTTCAGGTCCACAGCAGCTTTAGATGCTCACAGTACACACACCGCTACCGGCGAAATTACTGTTCCGCACTGGATCAGGTTGACGCGCTCGGCCAGCAATCTGTTCAGCGCCGAACACTCGGTTGATGGTGTTACCTGGGTTCCGGTTAAAAGCAGTGATCCAGGAGATCCATCCGTCTGGAACGTCCTGATGAAACCTGATGCATATATCGGTCTTGCCGTGAGCGCTCACGACGATGAGACCACGTGCGAGGCCAAGTTTTCTAATGTCACAGTCACCGGAAGTGTACCCACAGGATTGTTCACCGAATCACAAGATATAGGAATCGCTAGCAACTTCCTTGAGCCGCTATATCTCAGGCTTGAAGATGATGCCGGCACACCCGGTACAGTGTACCACGAGAATGGACCGGATGCAGTTCTCATTACCGACTGGCAGTTGTGGGCGATCCCGCTGGAAGACTTCCAGGCCAAGGGCGTGGATGTTACCGCGGTCAAGAAGATAGCAATTGGAGTCGGCGACAAGGACAATCCACAGCCCGGAGGCAAAGGTAAGCTGCTCATTGACGATATTAATGTGGTTCGCCGTATACCCACTACCGGGAGAGTCCTGTTATTTGAAGAGGATTTCGAAAACCTGGTCTTGGGTCCGAGCGTGGATGAGCAAGTTGCCGGCGACGAAGTCTGGACAAAGACACCCCCGGCGGGCTGGATTATCGATGATAGCGGTGTTCCTGGTGCCGGTGATCCGGCCAACGACGGCGTCACCGAATGGGCCGGCTGGAGTTTCGCAGACAAGAATTGGTGGGTAGAAACCGCCGAGGATCAACAGCGTTCCCAGTTCATATTGGGCAATGGTATCGTGGCTTTGGTAGATCCGGATGAATGGGAAGATGCGGATCATGCAGAGGGTCTGCTTAACAGCTTCCTCAGTACTCCTGAAATCAACGTTGCCTCTATAGAAGCCGGTGCCGGTAAATTGCAACTCAAATTTGATTCGAGCTGGCGTCGTGAAGACACACAAACTGCCAATGTCACTGTCCAATTTGATGACGAGGATCCCATCGAGGTCATGCGCTGGGAATCAGAAGGCGGAGACCCAAGCTACTTAAAGGACGATGCCACCAGCGAAACAGTCACCGTCAACATAGACAGGCCGGCAGCGGCCAAGAAGATGGTCATCACATTCGGCATGCTCGATGCCGGCGACGACTGGTGGTGGGCGATTGATAACATTCAAGTCAGCGGTATTCCGAGAGAAAGAGTCGTTGCTCTTTACGAAGATTTCGAAGGCCTTGAACTGGGTCAAAGCCCAGAGGAGGATCCCACTGCTGAGGAAGTCTGGACCAATATACCTTCAGAAGGTTGGACTGTAGATAACAGTGGCATTCCAGGCTTCGGCGACTCGGCGATTGACGGAGTGACTGATTGGGCAGGATGGGCCTTTGTTAATAGAGATTGGTGGTTCATAGTTGACCCTCAAGGGAGAGACAATTTCCAGTTGTCCAGCGGTACCATTATGGTGGCCGATCCGGATGAGTGGGATGATAGTGATCACCCGGCGAATTATAACGTTGTAGAAGATTCCTTTGATACCTGGCTCACTACTTCTGCTATTGATATTTCTGGTTTTGAGACTGGTTCAGTTCAGCTCAAATTCGATTCGAGTTGGCGCCCAGAATTTGACGGAGACTATCACCAGAGCGCAATTGTCACTGCCTCCTTTGATGGTGGAGAAGAAGTTGAACTGCTACTGTGGTTGTCGGATCCGAGTAGCCCGAATTACAAGCCTGAAAGTCCTGAAAACGAGAACGAAACAGTAGTTCTTGATTTGAATCCTCCGCCAGGAACAACCAGTGTGGTCCTGACCTTTGGCATGTTCGATGCCGGCAATGACTGGTGGTGGGCGATTGACAATATCGAGGTTAGCGGCCTTCCCAGAGAGAGGGTCGTTGTTTTAGCTGAGGATTTCGAGGGACTACCCTTGGGTCCGAATGTGGATGAGTCTGTGCCCGGTGATGAAGTCTGGACCAAGACTGCCCCGGAAGGCTGGGTCCTCGACGACAGCGGTGTGCCAGGTTTGGATGATCCTGATAATGGTGTGACCGAGTGGGCAGGTTGGAGCTTCGCAGACAACGATTGGTGGGCCAGTGTGGATGATCAGAGACGTTCGGAATTCGAACTGGCTGTTGGCACCGTTGCAGTCGCCGACTCTGATGAATACGACGATAAGGGAAATCCCGTCGGTACGTATAACACCTTCATGAGCACTCCACCAATCGACATCTCCGATTTGGAGGCCGGCTCAGTCGAACTCATGTTCGATTCAAGCTGGCGCCCGGAATCATCTCAGACCGCCAGCATCACCGCATCCTATGACGGTGGCGATCCTATTGAAGTGATGCTTTGGGTATCGAATTCCGGCGGTCCGTTCTACCACGACCACAACACAAATGAGACGGTTATTGTCCCGTTAGATAATCCCGAAGGTGCTCAAAACTTAGTCTTGACTTTCGGTTATTATGATGCCAGCAACAACTGGTGGTGGGCGATAGACAACGTGGTGGTAAGCGGGTTCCCGAAGGGAGAAGCTCCACCCGTTCTGATTTTCTCTGAAAAGTTCGACGGAGTAACCTTAATCCCGAGTGTAGATGAAGCGCCTCCGGGTAACTTCTGGACCAAAACACCTCCGGCCGGCTGGGCTATCGACGACAGCCGTATGCCCGGATTCGGCGATCCTGCCACGGATGGCGTGACCGACTGGGCCGGATGGAGCTTTGCGGACAAGGACTGGTGGGCCCTGGTCGCCGAAGATCAGGAGCGTTCCACTTTTGAATTGGGAACCGGCGTTGTGGCTATCACTGATCCGGATGAATGGGATGATGCGTACCACCCGGAAGGAACGTTCAACAGCTTCCTGGATACACGGGCCATTGATATCTCGGGCATAGAGGCCGGTACTATCGAGCTCAAATTCGACTCAAGCTGGCGGCCGTATGCTGGACAGACCGCTTCCGTCAGTGTCTCTATCGATGGAGGCGACTGGGTTGATGTGCTGGTATGGGAGTCGAACTCCGCCAGCCCGAACTTCAAAACAGACACCACCAGCGAGACGGTAACCTTACCGATAAGCACACCCGCCGGAGCAAAGAGTATGGTTCTGAGCTTCGGGCTGTTCAACGCGGGTAATGACTGGTGGTGGGCGATCGACAACGTGGAAGTCACCGGCATTTCAGGGGGCAGTGTCGTCCAACTGCTCATGGAGGACTTCGAGGGCGTACCCCTTGGGCCGAGTGCCGAAGAGGCGCCTCCTGGTAGTTTCTGGACCGACGTACCATCGGCCGGCTGGGTCGTTGACGATAGCGGCGTTCCAGGTGCCGGTGATCCGGCCAATGACGGCGTGACCGAATGGGCCGGATGGAGCTTTGTCAGTAAATCCTGGTGGATCCAGGTAGCCGGGGATCAGGGCCGTAGCGAATTCGAGAACGGTAGCGCGGTGGTAGCTGTGGTTGATCCGGATGAATGGGATGATATGGAACATCTGCCTGGTTTGTACAACGCATTCCTCAGCACACCTGTAATCGATATTTCCGGTGTGGATGCCGGTACATTATGGCTTACGTTCGATTCAAGCTGGCGCCATGAAGACACGCAGACGGCCAGCGTCACTGTTCAGTTTGATAATGGAAATCCCATTGAGATCTTGCGCTGGGAGTCCGAAGGTGGAGACCCGGCATTTTTTAAGCCGGATGTCACTAACGAGACGGTTGCTGTTGAATTGAACAATCCCGCAGGCGCACAGGAGATGGTTATTACGTTCGGCATGCTCGATGCCGGCGACGATTGGTGGTGGGCAATTGATAATGTGGAAGTCATAAGCATTCCCGGCAAATAGTACTTTCGGTAAATGATGACGCAGAAATTTGCTTTACATCGGGGTCTATACTGTTCGAACAGTATAGACTCTGCTTTTTAGTTATTATATCAACAGGTATATCTCAATAAAATCGGTGGAAGGTAAGGCCCAGTCGAGGAATTCGTTAGGACTGCTATAATTGAGATCGATGAATTGTTAAGAGTGTCAGAATTATGATCGCACACCCTTCGCATGACTGTTTTTTTGTGCTGGAACGTGCCTTACCCTAATAGGTTGTTGCTCCATACTGTATGACGAAGCCCTTTCTTCAGCAGTGTTATGTTGAAGTCATGTCTTATAGCCACAAAGGCTTACAGGAAGCCCATTACAGCCAATTACCAGCCGGTATTTGATCTACTGCTTGACGCAAGACAGGATCAACATTCATATACACTTTGTTGGTAAGATCTGCTGAAGAATGTTCCAGCAGTCTTTTTATAACAGCAGTGGAAACGCCGTTCTGAGCAAGTACCGAGCCAAAACGTAAATATGCCGACACTTTTATTATGCCGAGTAAGATTCTGCATAGTGTTCCATTAGGCCGTAAAATGGCCTATATCTTACAATTTAATAAAGTGTGCTCGGCATAATCAAAGGCTGTTAACAGGTCGTCTTCAGTTGGCAATGAGCAAGAAAGAAAGCAAGAATCTGCTGGAAGCTATAAGTCTTTAGAATCAGTAGTTTTAGGAAATGAATGTAATCAGTTGTCAACATCTGACATGGGAAAAAATAACAGGCGGCGGCCGGATTCGAACCGGCGAATAACGGTTTTGCAAACCGTCGCCTTAGGCCTCTTGGCTACGCCGCCAACTTTAGACAACTTTGAGTTTACAATCAGTTAACCCGGATTGCAATAAAATTTCGCATATAACTTATGCGTTACGGTATTTTTTGGCAATATTATTGCAAGCGAAAAAGCCTGATTTATTTAATTTCTAACATGATGTTCAGGATTACCTTAGATTTTGCCTGTCATCCTCGCAGCGGTATCCGAGCCGTCATTTGGCAGCCGCCCGGGTCCCTGGGAGGCCTGTCTTTGACACCAATATAGTGGATTCTCGTAGTCAAAGCAACAGGCCGTCGATTGCATTTCCAGCATATTATTGCAACAAAGACGAGATTTTTCCTAAAATTGGGGGAATTTTTGTTAACATAATATCAGGTAGTGCGTCTTAATCTATGGAACATAGGTAGCGTAACCGATGTGAGTGTCCATCTCTGGTCATGCAGGAAGTTGCCAATCGCTTCGGGATTCGTGATCTACGAGATCGAAAGGGGGAAAAGAGCGTTTTTAAACTGCTCAGAACGCTACTCACGTAGCCTGTATTCTGACTGGCGCCGTTCGTCGGACGGGCGTGTGAGTTTGGACTAAGTAATAACGATGTAAGCAGGAGGAGTAAAAGTTGATGTTTCTTAAATTTCTGTTTGTGGCGTTGGTTTGTTGGATTCTCGCAGCCGTCATGGTGTTCGGTGTCACCGGTGCGTGCAGCCCTGAGCGTCAAACAGATGCTCGTGATTTCTTGCTCAGCTCTAAAAAAATCCGAGGTCGGTTTAGTATCCTTCGCCGAGTCGATTCCTATGACTTTAACAAAATTCCGAGCGAAGTAGTGCTTATGATGTCCGAACTACAGCGAGTCAAGACACCGGATCTGTCAGTTGTCGGAAAATACGTGGCCGAATGACAGAGCAGTAAGCATAATTGGCGACTATAATATGATAGAAGTGCAGAAGACAAGAAGGGCAGGTAAAAAAGTGGACGTAAGACCGGCATTTTCGAGACGAATGCTGTTGGTTTTCATTTGCTTGGCAGTTCTTATCTCTGTCGGTGTATGGGCGCTTTTGAGGAAGACACCGGGTGATTCAGGCGGTTCGAATTCGGGCACGGGCCTGTTTGCAGTAAAACGCGGTGATTTGGTTATCAGCGTGACCGAAAGCGGCAGCATCAAGGCAATCAAAACGAAGGACATTAAGTCTGAAGTGGAAGGCAGGGCGACTATAGTCAACATTGTCCCTGAGGGCACCATGATAACTGCTGAAGATGTAAACAACGGCAAGATTCTGGTTGAGCTGGATTCTTCGAAATTGAAAGAACAGTTGTCACAGAGGGAAATCGAGTTGACCAGCGCCGAGGCAAGCTATACCGATGCGAACGAGTCGTATCTTATTCAGGTAAAGCAAAATGAAAGTGACATTACCGCTGCTGAATTGAAGATGAAGTTTGCCTTGATGGACCTTCAGAAGTATATCGGGGAGAGTATCGCGAAAACAGTAATTGAGCGATCCGGTTCTGATCCGAATTCGAGCTTTGACACGTTATTGCTCCTGAAGGACCCTAACAGCTTGGGCGGCTCGGCCTCCCGGCAGCTCAAAGTATTGAGAAACGACATTCTGCTTGCCCAGGGGCAGCTTGAAAAAGCAACGGACGTATTGGAGGGTACGCAAAAGCTTCACGATGCGAATTACGCATCTGATCTGGACTTGATGAGCGCCCAGTTGGATGTAGATCGATTTCGGATTCAAAAGGAAAGCGCCGAAGAAGCTCTGAATCTGTATCAGCTCTATGATTTTCTGAAAGAGACCGAGAAGTTCCTCAGCGACTACCAGGAGGCCCAGCGGGAATTGGATAGAACTAAAGCACGTGCGCGTGCACAAATGGCCCAGGCCAAGGCGAAGCTTGCAAGCGCAAGATCCACATTCGAAATGCAGGAGCAGCGTCTGAATAAACTGCACAAGCAGATTGAGGCTTGCATGATTCGGGCGCCTGCAGTGGGCCAGGTAGTCTACTGGTCGAGCACGGAACGGTGGTCAAGGGTAAAAATCGAGCAGGGAGCGGAGGTATATGAAGGCTCTAAGATCATAACAATACCCGATGCGTCCGAAATGAAGGTCGAGGTCAAGATTCACGAGACCTGGATCGACAGGATTGAGCCGAACCAGCCGGCAGATATAACGGTCCAGGCATTTCCGGATAAGATCTTTACAGGCAGGGTGCTGAAAAAGGCGCCGTTGGCCGACCAGGAGGACTATCTGAATCCGGACCTCAAAGTTTACTCCACGGACGTGGGCATTGACGGAACGCACGATTCTCTCAAGACCGGTATGACCGGGAAGGTCACGGTGATGATTAACGAGCTGCACGATGTTCTTTACGTGCCGATACAGTCTGTCGTCACAGTGGAGGACAAGAAGATTTGCTATGTTGCCGGAAGCCCCACCCAAAAGCGCGAGGTTGAAACAGGATTGTTCAACGACAATTTCGTTGAGATTAAGAGTGGTTTGGCTGAGGGCGAGAAGGTGCTGCTTAATCCGCCCAAATGGACTGAGCCGGAGAAAACAGAACAGCAGGCGGAAACTGAGTCAGAGCCGGCGAAAGAACAGGTAGGAATACATGGTGTACAATAAGAGTTAGTTACTATGCGTTGGTCAGGTGCTAAAAGGACAGTAAAGTTAGGCGTCAAAAGCCTTTGGATGCACCGGTTGCGGTCCGCGCTAACGATGCTCGGTATAGTTTTCGGAGTCTGCTCTGTGATCGCCATGCTTGCTATAGGCGAAGGGGCCAGCCGGGAAGCACAGAAGCTGATAGCGCGGCTCGGGAGCAGAAACCTGATTGTCGAGACGGTTGAGCCGCCCGAAGAGCGAGCCGACACAAGCGACACGGGGCGGCGAATGCTGAGTTACGGTCTGACCTATAAGGACGCCGAGTCAATTCGCAACAGCCTGCCGGATGTCGAGGTTGTCGTACCCATCCGCGAAATCGATCAGGAAGCACGATACGGCAGTCGTAAGGTGGCTATCAAAATCGTGGGTACCATTCCGTGGTACACAGCGGTTTCGCCGGTTCACGTGGTTCATGGGCGGTTTTTGAGCAGTATCGATCTGCATCGGCAGCAGAGTGTGTGCGTGGTCGATGAGCAGCTCGTGAGCGATCTGTTCGGATTCGAAGACCCGCTCGGTAAGGACGTCATGATAAGGGGCAATTGCTACCGGGTTGTAGGTGTGGCCGGGACACCGTCGGATGGGGGCAGACAGAATGGTTCCACAAGCTCTATGACGGCGTCAACTGGTTCCGAAAGTGGGGCCACCGGTAGTATATATTTGCCTTTGTCAACCGCGAAGTCCCGATTTACCGAGTTGAGCGCCAGCTTTAGCGGGGGCAGCCAGAGTATAGAAAGAGTACAGCTACAAAAGATCACAGTGAAGGTCAAATCAACTGATCAGGTGTTACCTATGCGTGATATTCTGGATACTCTGCTGGCGCGTCTTCACAAGGATAAGAAGGACTACCGCATAGTTGCGCCGCTTGAACTGCTGTACCAGGCGAAACGAACGCAGCGGATTTTCAGTATCGTACTCGGCTCGATCGCCGCGATTTCGCTCCTGGTCGGCGGCATCGGAATTATGAATATTATGCTGGCTACCGTTAGCGAGCGAACGCGAGAGATCGGTATCCGCCGTGCCCTCGGCGCCACGAAACGCGATATAATCGTTCAGTTCCTCTCAGAAACGCTTATGCTGACATTCATCGGGGGCGTTCTGGGAATTATCCTGGGTTCTCTTATACCGTTTCTGGTGACTCATTTCGGCCATATGCCCACCGTCATTACTGGATTGTCTCTGGTTCTGGCCTTTGGCATTAGTGCTGCTGTTGGGGTGGTCTTTGGCATGTATCCGGCCTATAGAGCCGCCAATATGGACCCGATTGAATCGCTCAGGCATGAATGAGTTTTACCGTGAATGTCGCTTCTCAGCAAGAAACTTCCATAGGGTTCCTTTCTTCACCCTGAGCGGAGTCGAATTATGTAAAAGACCGGCATGTAAGATTATCTGAGAAATTTCACCAGCCGTCTCCAAATCCCATATTTGGCCGGCATTTCTTGATTGAGAGTTAAGATAAAATGCAGAATCAGCAGTACTTAGAACTATGGATGTCGTTTTCCTCTTTGCTTTGGCGGCTTTTTGTTGTATAATGAGTTTAGTATTGAAGAATGGAGATCGGGTATATATAGTTGAGGACCTTGGTGATCTCAGTACACTTGTTTCTCATCTCCTGAATAAAATAGCTTAAGTGAGTGTCTATCAGGCAGTTACTGTTTGAAATAGAGCAAAATAATAGAGATTATTCTTTTTAGAATCCGGTTTTGACATAAATATGAACAAATATGGTACTGATAAGGTGATGAAAAGTATCGAAGGAGAGTTTTATGCTTAGCAGTCCTATGGACTCCTTACGGAGAATTCGGCCTGAGACGTTTTTATGCCGGTTGCTCGGCATTACCATTATTCTTTGTCTTGCCGGCTGCAGTCCCGAGCAGTACAAAGCCCAGGCCGACAAAGAGGTATATCAGATAATCGATAACAAATGGCAGGATGACTTCGGTCATAAGTCCAATTACATAATCAGTGATAGTAATATTCCTCCGTCGCCCGATGACATCCGCATTGAGCAGGCTGTGCCTGCCTCAGGTGTGATCAATCTTGCCCAGGCAGTCGCTATAGCTACCGCGTATAACAGGGACTACCAAAGGCAAAAAGAACAGCTTTATCTAAAAGCTCTCGATCTGACACTGGCCCGCCACCAGTTCGCACGGCAATGGTTTGGAACCATTGATGCCAAATACAACAGGGATAGTGAGGACGAAAAAGTCGATTCTGGTGCCGGAGTAGGTTTTCGGCAGCTTCTGGCCGATGGAGCAATGATCAGCATTGATATAGCAATGGATTGGACAAGGTTTCTTACCGGTGATCCGCGGACTTCGCTGGCTTCGATTCTAAGTGCCAGTGCAACTCAGCCGTTGCTTCGTGGTAGAGGCCGAGAAATAGTTCAGGAGAATCTGACGCAGGCCGAACGGGAGGTTTTATACCAGATACGCTCGTTCAACCGCTATCGCAAAGATTTTGTGGTTTCGATTGCGAATGACTATTATAACGTTTTGGAGTTGAAATCCAGCGTAACCAACGCCGAAAACAGCTATTACAGGTTCGTTGAATCAAGAAAGCGTCTGGAAATCGAGGCAGAAGCCGGCCAGGCAAGGCCGTTCGACGTGGACGAAGCTGCGCAGCAGGCTCTGAATGCGGAAAATCGGTGGGTCCAGGCTCAGCAAAGTTACGAACGGGCTCTTGATGAATTCAAGGTAACACTGTCTTTACCGCCCGACGCTGAGATAGAGCTGGACGAGAATGAATTGAAAGCCCTGGAAGAGATCGGTATAATCGAACCCGGTTATAAACTGAACGAAGCGGTTGAGACGGCGTTTCTTCGACGTCTGGATTTGACCAACAGCAAAGACAGGGTCGATGATGCGGCGAGAAAAGTCATGGTAGCTGCCGACGGTCTTGGCGTAGAACTGAATCTGGTCGGCAGTGCCGGCGTGGGCTCTACACCCGAAACCGACTTCGATAGATTGCAATTTCATCGGGGAGACTATAGCCTGGGTCTCCAATCGAATGATCTGGGTTTGGATCGTAAAGCCGAACGCAATGCTTACCGTGAAGCGCTGATTGCGTTAGAGCAGCAGCAGCGGCAATATGAGCTTGAAAGGGACAGGATGGAATTGGATGTGCGTCAGGCGCTTCGGGCGCTGAAAGCGGAAGCCGAACAGTATCGTATTCAAAAAATGGCTTTGGATTTGGCCGTGCGGCGGCTTGAGACTCAGCAATTGCTGCTGGAAATCGGGCAAAGCAATGTCCGGCTCCTGCTGGAGTCGCAAGGCGCTTTGCTGGAGGCTCAAGATAACGTGACACGTGCCCTGGTAGCCCATGCAATTGCGAAACTGGGCTTTTTCAGAGATATCGGTATTCTGCAGGTCAAGCCGGATGGAATGTGGGAGCAGCAGGTGCAATGACCGCATATAAAGACAACGCAGTTGAATTCGAGAAAGATGCGCCGATCCTGGTCATGGAGCGGCTGTGCAAGAGTTACGAACTCGGCACAATGGAATTGAAGGTTTTGCGCGACGTCGAGCTTACAATAAACAATGGCGATTACGTAGCCATCATGGGACCGAGCGGCTCGGGTAAATCCACCCTGCTCAATATGATTGGCTGCCTCGACCGCCCGACCAGCGGAGACTACTGGCTTGGCGGACAGAATGTCTCTCTGCTTGACGACGACCAGTTGTCCCTGATACGGGGCGCTCGAATCGGTTTCATATTTCAATCGTTTAATCTGATCAACCAGCTCAACGTCATCGAGAACATTGAAGTCCCGATGTATTACCAGGGTTTCTCCGAACACGAAAGTGCCGAGCGAGCCAGGGAGTTAGCCACAATGGTCGGCCTCGCCGAAAGGTTTGATCACCGGCCTTCGGAATTAAGCGGCGGCCAGCAGCAGCGGGTCGCTATCGCCAGATCGCTGGCAAACGATCCGCTGATTATTTTAGCCGATGAACCGACCGGAAATCTTGATTCGGAAAGCGGCTCGGAGATATTGAAGATTCTCGTCGGTTTGCACAAGCAGGGCAAAACACTTATTGTGGTTACGCACGATGAAGGTATTGCCGAAAATGCAGGTAGAGTCGTTGAAATTTTCGACGGCCGGATAAGGCGGCAGTGATAAAAGACAAACTCACAGTAATTCTATGTTTATATTTCGTTTGAAACGCACAGCCAAGTTAGGTATCAAAAGCCTTTGGATGCACAAGCTGCGTTCCACTTTGACTACATTAGGCATTATCTTCGGGGTCTCGTCTGTTATTGCCATGCTGGCTATAGGCGAGGGCGCCAGCCGTCAGGCGCAGGAACAAATCGCCCGGCTCGGCAGTCGAAACATTATTATCAAAACCGTACCGCCGCCTGAAGATAAAGATGTCGGCGGTCAAAACGAAAGTATGCGTGTGTACGGCCTGACCTACCTTGATGCCGAGCGTTTTCGCAACAGCCTGCCCAACGTCGAAGTAGTCGTACCGAGCCGTCGTCTTGCCCAGCAGGCATGGTACCGCAATCGCAAAGTCGCCATCGAAGTCATCGGAACGGTGCCCTGGTATCCGGAGATATCACCGATCCGGGTTAAGTCGGGGCGATTCCTCAGCAGCATCGATATGCACCACAGGCAGGGCGTTTGTGTTATCGATGAAAAAGTGGTCAAGGAATTGTTTGTCTTTGACAATCCGCTGGGCCAGGATGTAAAAATGACGGGCGATTATTATCGTGTTGTCGGGATCGTCAGTGTCGCGGATGCTGTCTCGGCAGTAAAGACTATTGACAATGGCGCCGCAAAAGGAAAAAGTCAGGGCGGTGCGAACGTGGGGAATATCTATATCCCATTGACGACGATGAAGAATCGCTTCGGAGAGATATCGCTACAGTTTGGAGCCGGCGGACGCTCTATCGAGAAAGTTGAGCTGCAGGAGGTTATTGTGAAAGTCGGTTCCATAGACGAAGTGCTCTCGACACGCGATACTTTAGAGACAATATTGAGCCGGTTCCACAAGAAAAATGACTACCAGGTCGTTGTCCCCTTAGAGTTGCTCAAGCAGGCCAAACAAACCCAGCGTCTTTTCAGCATAGTTCTGGGTTCTATCGCTGCGATTTCACTCCTGGTCGGCGGTATCGGGATTATGAATATTATGCTGGCCACCGTCAGTGAGCGAACGCGTGAGATCGGTATCCGCCGGGCACTCGGTGCTCGGAGACGCGATATTATAATTCAATTCCTCACGGAAACTCTTATGCTGACCTTCCTTGGCGGTGTTCTGGGGATTAGTCTGGGCTCTCTGATCCCATTTCTGGTCACACGTTTCGGCCAAACGCCCACGGTTATTACAGGTACTTCGCTTATCCTGGCCTTTGGAATCAGCGGGGCAGTCGGCATAATCTTCGGCATTTATCCGGCCTATCGGGCCGCCAATATGGACCCGATCGAGTCGCTCCGGCACGAATAAAACCAGTGTCATTGCGAGGAGCTTGCCCCTTGCTTGGGGACAAAGCAAGCCTGCCCTCGCGAAGGCGGGGGAAGCAATCTTCAATTAATTTCCATTAGAAAAACGTTAGTTTCTGTGCCCGATTTTCTTCCAAGGACCCTGAACGTGTCGAGGGCGTCTCGCCCTCGAATTGTTGCCTGAGCCTGCTTCGGGCTTATCGTGGGGATGCTCGATATACTATTATGTCCTCGACACGCGGGCAGGATGCCCGCGACACTAACCAGCAAATCCAGCTCATCGTCCTCGAAAACTTCGGACAAATACGTGGCCTGCACGCAGCGGATATTATTGTTGAGTTTGAATACTCTGCTCAAAGCGTCGATGCCCCATCGCACGTATTCGGTATTATTGACGTGCCCGTTCAAATCGATTGCGCTATGGGGCACAAGCACAGCATTAATCTTTCGATAGTTACTATTTGGCTCCAAGCGTTTAAGCTCTTCCGGCAGGGCTTTGGTTCCTGTTTTGGGCAAATTCAAATCGAGTTTAAACAGGTTCTTCAGCCGGTTTGTCTGTTTATTCAAGACCATCCACTCGCTGCCGGCACGAAACAGTTCCGAATTATTTCGGTCCTTGCTGACAAACTCCCTCGTAGCTATTGTGCGTGTATATCCGCTCGGCCACGTCCTGAGCGTGACCTCATCTTCCCGTCCGGGAAGCCGGCTGATTTCTATTCTGATGTTTGACAGCACCCAGTAGCCGTCCATTTCGCCGAGCCTGTCAAATCCGAGGCCGAACTGTTCGGCGTGAAGGGCTGCGATTTCCTGAAGGTGCTGCATCAGTGAGAATATCTTAATCCTCCCGTCAACGCCGCACTCATAAGCCCTGATCCGGAATTTTTCTTCTTTGACTTCCACGAGTATCCTGTATTTGAGACAGGATTTACACCGATTAAAAAAAGATTTTATAAATTATCAAGTATATCCTGTTATCCAGTCTAAAAATTCTACGAAATCCGAAAATACCAGATTTACGTCGTTAGAACAATCGCAATTCTAAGAAATGGCTATTTAATTAGAACACCTGTTGTACATTTTGGGAATGGAGGTGCTTCTGTTAGTTTTGACTTGTAATTTTTTCTAAGACTGCTACTGTATCACGAATCGTTCCCCAGACATCTTTTATCTTATCAGGCCGACGATGAACAGCTTCATTGCCTTGTGTTTTTACTGTTCGAGCCTTTTTTGCAATATTTTTATCAATTATTTTTTCTTTTTGGGCAGCATCTATTCTATCATCCAGACTGAACCTACCTCTACTACGATGTTCACAATGCTTTTCACATATCTCATAATCTACCCTCTTCTCGAATGCTGTATCTAAAACGGCTCGGCACAATATCACGCACTCCGGATCAAAGCCCCAAATATAACAACGGCTGAGTCTACCAAGAAATTTTTGAGTGGCATCAGAAGGAGGGGAACTTAAGACCAATTGATATAATTGAAAAATTCTTGACGCTCCCACTTCTATTTTCCCAATAGCATTATTGCTCATATCTATTATAAATTTTTCCCAGACTAATTTTAATGGTGATTCATCTTCTTGCGGGTCTGGTGGACACTCTTTCGCTAAATCACAAATCAATTTGTATCTTTCGTCCGACGGTATGTCCATATTTGCTATATCATTTATTCTTTTAATAAGTTCCGAAATCTTATTGATCCTGTTCATTTCATATTGTAATTTCGACAAATCAACATCAATTTCCTCAGCAAGTATCAATTGCTCAGTATTTTTAAGAACTGCTTGTGCAAATCGCTCAGCTTGTTCATATAGTATATCTGACCAGCCACCAAGATTTTTCCAGTATCTCTTGCGGTCTTCTTTGTATGATTGCACTGTTCCTTCTAATTGAATGCTTAATTCCCAACTATAAGAATCTACCATTATCAATACCCTTCACAATAATACTCATTCCCGCAAGTAAGTCTTGCACCGGCTGTCTATTTCTCGTGCTTGTCCTTTGTTTGATTGCCTTTCTTCTCGATTATAAACTCCGTTTTGCATTTTGGGCACACTGCTGTATCCCCAATCATTGCCTCAGTAGCTCCCTTCAGTGAACGTTTGCAGCCGGGGCATTTCACTTTTAGTTTAGTGTCCACGGTTACGCCATGCTCTTCAAGGAACTTGGCGATTTTCTTCCGATGAAGGATTTCCCTATAGACAACCATCACACCGTTTTCATGGAAGAAGTCAAAGCCTGTTCCGGCGCGTTTGACCGTGAGTAAGCCATCCAATGACACCTTCGCCAACAGCTCTGTTGTTAGCAGCGATTTCTTCTCTTTCTCGGTCAGGCAGGACAGCTCTGGATCATCTAAGAAGTTATGGGGTACTTCCTGCGCTCTTCTTCTGTCGATAAACCCGCCAATCAGAACGCCAAGGAGCCCTCCAATAGCCCCTCCCGCCTTTATGCTTTTGTTGGCTTCCTCATTTGGGCACAACACGTATAGCGATTTTTCCGTGAACAGCAATTGTCCGTATCCTTTGTACTCTCCAAGTCGGACAGATCCAGCAGCAATGAGATGCATTGTTTAATCTCCCAACTGAGCAACGTTTATATGGTTACCGTACAAGACTCCAGACCTCTCTGAGCGTCATCTTAACAGTTACCCGCCTCAGTTCCAAAAACAATTCCGGCTCGTATATCGCGAAAAAGACAAGCCACGGTCACGACGGCCCCATTATGGAGCGCTCCAAATTTCCTTGCCATTCTCGTCATACAGTTCCAAACCCGGCTCACCTTTTAAATTAGCCAGGATAACACCGGGATTCTGGTTCTTATCAGATAGACCCAGCATTGACCCTTCTTCGTATGACCTGAGCAAGATACGACACTTACCATTCTCGTCAAATAGTCCCAGCGACGGCCCTTTCTCATCTACCCCCAGTGCTCCACGAGTCTTTCCGTTCGCGTCCTCAATAATGAATTGTGTCGCTCGAATTTCTTTTTCTCCGGACAAGTTCTTCGATATGAACCAAACTACTAAAGAGAGAACTATACAGATTATAAGACCGCAGCTAACCCACCTTATACGAACCAACTGACGTTCTATCTTTTCTATTCTTTTATCAATTGTCATAACGTCTCCCTTTTAATAAAAAGTGTCTTCGCATTTAATTTTACGCCATAAGACCTCGCGAATATCCAAATTAATTATATATAGGAAATGCGTGAGTGTCAATAAAAATCCGCTCCGGCCCCGGCTCAAGAAAGTCGATTTGAGCCGTTCTTGAAGCAGTTTTTCGTTGTGGGATATAAGGATTTTCGATTTGTAATAACACTCTCCAGCAATATAATTATTATAGGATTACTAACCAGTACATAGATTATGCTACACATTCATATTTTGCCATGGTATGAT
>CAZHBL010000007.1:0-29770 GCA_964530105.1 uncultured Pirellulales bacterium
GGCGGAAAGGGCAACCTCTGCGCAAACTGTCATCAGCCGCGTCGCGAATTCCCTGAAGCAGTAGACGGCATGATTACTGGAATCAGTACCCACTGGGGTCCGCATCATGGTCCGCAGAGTGCGATGATGCTCGGTGTGGCCGGTTCCATCAAACGCAGTCCCAGTGCGCATGCTATGTTGGTAAGAGATACCTGTGTGACCTGCCACTTGGGTGAAGGTGCCAACCATTCATTTGAGCCAAGTGTTAAGGCCTGCCAGGCTTGCCACTCAGATGCCGAAGACTTCGATATAGATGGCGTGCAGACTGAGGTCCAGGCGATGATCGATGAGCTTGGAGATGCTCTGGTAGCTGCGGGTGTGCTCGATGAAAATAGCGAGGCAGGTCATCCGACCGTAACGGAAGCCCCCGAGGGTGTTGCCTCTGCTCTATATAACTGGCTCTACGTTGCTCATGAAGACAAGAGCAAGGGCGTACACAACCCAGGCTACACCAAGGCTTTGCTCCAAGCGGGCCTGGATGCTATGGCGGCTATGGAGGCTCCGTAGTAGCAGTAAGCTATATAATAGCATTGAAAGTTAGACAAGTAATAAAACCGGGACTGCCCCAAAGGTAGTCCCGGTTTTATTTGGAAGAAACTTTCTACCTCCGGTCAGCGAATCTTTTGCTATATCAATACTCTAGTGGAGAATGGGCCTTGTTATGGCACTCTAAGTAGCACCGGCCGTGAAATATTCCGGTATCCTTGAATTCCAACCTTCCGGTCGTAGGATCCGGACGCACGATGGTCGTATCAAAATTTATCAGGTGGCTGTTGTTCATACGCGTGCCCTGCACGGAACTGATGCCATGAGCATCATGACATGCCGAGCAGGGAATTTGTTTCTGCAGATGTTCGGTATGCTTTGCAAAGCTTTCATTGTTTAGAATGCTGTTTCGACTGTGGCATCTATAGCAAAGCTGATACGAATAACTGCTCTCTTGCATATAATCAGATGTCTCATACCGATAGGCGAGAAGATTCGGATAATTAGAGCCGTGGGGGCCTTTAGCGCCTGATTGACTGTCTGAGTTATGGCAATCAGTACAGTATATCATAGTCGCAACGGTCATCGGCGATTTCAGACTGGGGACGTTCTGATTTACGCCGGGCGCCACAACGGGATGAAACGAGAAAGCGGATGGGTCAAATTCCAACCGCGTATTCGTCTGGGTTATCTGCCTGGTGATTGCAGATTGAGGTCTGTTCGGATTATCCGCGTGGCATTTGAAACAGACTTCATATTCGTACTGAACGTTTTCTGTGCTGCTCCCGGAGGCTGTAACACCGGAGACTCCACGCATCGGGCCAGGCACGACAGGGGCTTTTGCAGGCGTGTCCTGAACAGCATGAGGATTATGACAATCGACACACTCGACGTGTCTAATTGCTGCTGACGGTGATTCCTTCAGATCGTGTAGGCCCTCGTACCGAACTACGTCATGCCTGCTCAACTTGGTCATCTCGGACTTCAAGTTGGTCTTCGCCACTGAGCCATCGTGGCAGTTCAGGCAGTTGTCCTCTAATCTTGTGAAATGAAGCAGCCGTTCATGTCCGCCTGCGGAGTGTGGTCTGTGGCAACTAACACAACTATTCTCCATAACCGTGTCGTACTCATTGTTTTGTAGATATGAATCGTTTGCAACAGAAGCCAAAGCCGATGAACTCGCGTGTGATGAAAGTCTCCATCCGGATAAGTCATGGCACGCCACACACATTTGTGAGAGGCGATTAGACATTACCAGAAAATTGCCGTATCGGTTATTATGAGGGTCGTGACAAGTCGTGCATTGTAGTTCGTCTAATCTGTCAAGCTTGAGCTGGTCGGGTAATGTCGAAGGCGGACGTATCTGGACGTCTTCTGTTGACAGTGCCATAGAGTAAACAAAACTGATTGGGTGGTCGTCCGAGAGGTCGGTTCCGATGTTTGCTGCGCCTGGTGTAATATAAGCACCGCCGGAAGGGCCGCCACGTACTGATTCGGTCAGAGCTACGGTGCCGTCATGACAACTGAGGCACAATTTGCTCGAACCGGTTGGCTGGCCAACATTGGCCTGAATCGAAGAGCTTTGGTAGATTTTATAAACAGCCGAGGAAAGCTCGTGACTCCACAGCGGTGTTCCGGCTAAAGCTCCATGTGGAGTATGGCAGAAGCTGCAGGCACTTGCCCCGGCAATGGCGGACAAGTCGTGCGGCGAGCCCTCAATCTGAGCTAAGGCTCCTGGATTTGCGAATGCTAAAACCAGAAGCAGCAGAATTAATTTTGTCAATCTGACTTTCATTTGTAATATCACTCCACGAGTTCAAACACCTGGATTCTTTTATTGAATGAGTCGGCAACGTAAATTCTATTTCGACTATCGATGAAGATACCGGCTGGCAGCCAGAACTGCCCGGCCTGTGTTCCTTCTTGCCCGAAGGCCAAAAGTATCCTGCCCTGCTGGTCGAACACCTGCACATTTTCAAATTGCCTGTCTGTTACATAGATGTTACCGAAACCATCCGTGGCGACGCCGCACGGATGGGCAAAGTTACCCGGTCGATCTCCTTGCCGGCCGAACATTGTGAGGAATCTGTGTTCACTTGAGAATACCTGTATTCTATAGTTCAATGTATCGCTGACATATAATCTGCCGCTTTTATCCACCCACAAGTGAGTTGGAAAGTTGAACATCCCGGCCCCCATACCTCTGGAACCGATTTGTTCGATGAACTTGCCGCCTTTTGTAAATACATAAATAGTATGGCCGGCTGTATCCGCCACATATACTATTTCATCTTTCTGCGAATAGACAATGCCGGACGGTCTTACGAAGCGTTCATCGCCGAAGGAGAAGACGAATTTCCCTTTTTTGTCAAAAACACAGACTTTGTGCAGTATGCTATCGACGACATATATCCTATTATCTACTATTGTCAAGCCTACCGGTTTGAGCAGTTTCTCATGACTATCCAGGATGTCGAATTGTTTATATGTACGTTTGTTCAGATCGAAAACGTGCACTGCTGCACCTGCGCTATCAGTTACAAACAATCTATCGTTCTGGTCAACAGCAACAGCGGAGGGGGCAACAAGCACACCGATTTTTCCTTTGCCAAAGAGCAACTCACCCAGGCCCTGTGTCCACGAGACCTTCGCTTTCAAGTCAGCTTCTGTCGAGATAACCCCAAGATACCTTATACGAGACTTCTCCGGCGGTGCGGGCCAGGTAAGCGGCACATCAGGCCGTAAGGATAACTCGTTGCGATTACTTTCACATCCAATGCAGAATAACAGCAGTATAAACGAACAAATGGATAAAAACATAAAGACGAGATATTCTTGAGATTTTCTTTTTTTTGCTGCCATTTAACATTCCCTTGTACTGATTAGAAAAAACGTTTTAACTGAAAATATAGAAGACTGCTGTCTATTTCATCATTTCTGCGATCGAGTATATTGAACTCGACTCCTGTGAGTAAGCTCAGTTGACGAAAATTATACTTTAATTCGGAGCTAATTTGAAATCCTCTTGTTATACCGAACCTTGTGTCATCCTCATCCCGATAGTCGGCACGGGCTGAAATACTATACTCGTCGGATAATCTACTAAAAACCTCGGCACCGGTCTTAAAGAGCACAACATCCCGCTCATCCGGTTCGCTAAAATCCAGCCATTGATTTATGACTCTCATGCTAACATTTGTATTGCTGTTTACCGGCCAACTGTATCTGCCTTGTATTTTCCTGCTGGTTGAGGGAATCTGGGTCGAGTCCTCTTTGCTATACTCGGCCTGTAAGAAGAGACCTTTCTTAGTATAATCCGTACCTACTGTATTAACTGTGTACTCATCGGGTGTAATTTCCAAGATCTTCGTGCTTACATCTTCCTCCTGCCGGCGATGGGCGTAGTATACAGACATGCCATTTTTTAAACGTTCCCTGACAGTAAAGTTCTGACGAAGTATATCTTCCCGCCTGTCCGGCTCGATGAGGATGTTATAATCTACTAAAATTTCCTGGCCATCGCTAATGTTGGGAGGTATGGTTCCTGGAATAATAATTTCCAACTGTACTTGTCCGTTGATTTCCTCGATAGTGTAATCATCGTCCAGTATATATGTGTATTTTCCGGTGCTGTCTGTCACCACAATGCTTGACGTATCAATGTTTGTTCTGTTTAAGGTTACAGGAAGCGGATCATTAACAGTATGTGGTTCATCCGTTACGATTCCTCCGATACTTCCTGATTGCTCGGTCAGACTCGCCGTATATGTGCTTAATAATGTCCCCCATGGATTATTCTTTCGGTAATTAAAGGAAAGATTGCCGCCTTGTTGCTTAAGCTCTCCTTCGGTTTCGAGGCCATTTGACGACTCAAAGTCGGTTTTTGACGCGAAGATGTTAGCTGTTGTAACCAGACTTTCATATAACCTGTGCTCAAAGCCAGCCTGGCCGCGAACCTCTTTATTTCTGTCGGAATCTCTTTTGGAATCTGAAAGACGCAGCTCATAATTGGTCAGAAAATCCTCGAAGTGTTGTAGTCTTAAACGTTCATCCAACTGAATATTTTCGAAATCAAATGAGCCGGACTGATCGACATAGTTGAAAAAGGAATCGAGCCTGTGTTGTTCGTCGCCACCGAATATCAAATCGTGTAAAATCGTGTACCGATCCGTATCGGTCTCTATCGATGCGCCCTGACTTCGCTGCGAAACCAGCGTTCTGTCGAGATCGATACTCAAATGCGATAATTCACTAAAATTATGATTGACAGAATATCTGAATCGCTCATCATCTCTTTCGAAAAAGTCTCTTTCGAGGGACGCCAGTCCATCCTGTGCGGTTTCACTGGCGGTATACTGGAATGTCATCGGCCAATCCCTGGACTTCAGCGAAAGCGTTGCACCTCTGTTCAGTCTTTCAGTTCTCAAAGATCCCAAAAACTGCCGGGGGATCAGTTCCTCCGACTTGCTCGCATAAAACGTCGAGGGATATGATTTTCCTCTCAGCAATTGAGCAAATATATTGTAATCATTCAGTGATTCGGCTTGCCTGTCGGACTCCTCGTCTGAGTTAAGGCTTTGCTGAGCAAGGCCCAGGCCGAGAATGGCATTGTAGAATAGAAGATCCGGATGATAAATATCACCTTCTGTTTTAAGCCTTACTCTTTCCTCAAATACTGTCGTTTCGCTCTTGCGTTTATTTCCACTTATTCCCTGTTCATCGGTGCGGTTCTCCGCGATAAATTCGAGCTCACCTCGAATTCCTTCGTGCCTTACAAGAGGTCGTTGTTTGCCGCCGACATTTACGCTGCAGCCTGCAAGAATAACCGTACTTATGGTACAAAACGCAAGAGTCCAGCGGATTCTTTCGGCAAATCTCCGCTTAACAGACTCGAGTATTGTCTCGTTATACGGTTGCTTCTGCAATGTTCTTGGTTCCTTTGCTCAAATTGCTTTGATTATTTCGATGTTTTATCTCTGGTCAGGGAATTATCGATATCCGATATGTAACCTCGGATTGTTTTTGCCATCGATTCCGGGATTAAACCGCAATTGAGAATTTTAACAAAACCCTCTCGGGCTCTTAAGAGTTGACCGGTCCGGTAGAACGCCATGTTGCTGTAATAGAGTTCAGCAATTTCTCTTGCCTGTTTGTCAGACTGGTTGTTATTATCAAGCTGCCGTTCGTTTCTGGTTATAACGGAGTCGATCATTCCGAGTACGCGTGCGATTTGTGCTCTCTCTTCTGTAGTGAAAGAATTACTGTCTTTGAACTTTTCAAGATATGCTCCAGCTTGCTGCAGCTCGCCCAGCTCGATTAATCTGCTGGTTTCCCGGAACACCTCGGATAAATTCTTGCTCTCGGATAAAGTTCCAGATGCTGTTGCACCTTGTTTGGAATAAATTTGTTCATTCGCGTCTTTCACAGCCTCAATATTGTTTTTCGATGTTGCTTCAACCATGTTTGCATAGCCAAATCCATCGTTTGTCTCGGATGAGTCACTTTTCAAAAGTGCTTTGGTAGAACTTGCGTGGGCGTTATGGCAGTCAGTGCATGAAGATAGTTGTTTTGGCAAATGGGAAGCTATTAATTCGATTGTGTCAATGTCGTGACATTGGTAGCAAAGTTCCGGTTCCGGTGCTATCAGCAGATGTTCGATTTTGCTTTTGTGTGGATTGTGGCAAAACAGGCATTGGCCAACCGCCACAGGTCCATGAACAAATGATGCTGATACAGTATAGTCAGTGTGACACTTGTAGCACAGCTTTGGCACCGATGAAGTCAAATAAATTTGTGACGAGAAACTCCGTTGTTTGCGTTTGCCGTGGCAGATGCTGCAGTCCTTGCGCGGCTCGTGTACATACCAGGCCGGTGTCTGACCTGTCTGTGCAAGCTCCGAAGAGTTTGGATCGAGAGACTCTCCCTGGAGGCTTTCAGGTCCCAAGGGCGGAACTCCGTCGAAGAAGAAGGTTAGAGCCTCATGGCGCTTAACTTCATCGCAGCTTACAAAAAATATACCGAGAAAGACGAGCAGCATTAACCCAAATGATGCAGGTCTAATCCGAAATAACACAATGTAATGATTTTTAGAATCACGCATAACTACTAAATTCAGGAGCTAAAATATCTCTTCTTACGACCTGACTGCATCAAGGACGTATACTTTGTCTGGAAGCCAATGTATTGTTGATATTCGCTAAATTGTTTTCTATCGTTTTTGCCATTGCCGGCGGGATCAAGCCGCTTCTCAAGACCCTTGTTAAACCATCCCGGGCTTTTTCGAGCTGACCGGTACGGTAAAATGCCATGCTGTTGTAATAGAGTTCGGCAATTGCTTGCTTCTGCGGATCCGTTGCCAGAGCACTGTTGATATCTGTAATATAGCCTTGAATTGTTTTTGCCATATTTGCTGGTAATAAGCCGCTCTTTAAAACTTCCAGGAAACCTTCTCGTGCTTTTTCAAGCTGACCGGCTTTATACAAGGCTATGCTTCTGTGATAGAGGTCGGTGATTTTTCTCTGCATTTCCCACTTTTCAGTGTTTGTTTTTTCAGGCTCAGGCTTTGATTCGAGTGTCTGAACATAGTCTCTCGGTTTGCTTAATACCTTGCCGTTTGAAGGGAAACTGCCAAAGCCATATACACTGACCTTGTTCGGGCCGTATTGATTTGAGACTAAAACTAAAAATTCGATATTCGCGCCCTCTACGGCGTACCGTTTGAAATACTCTATACTATCATAGTCCAATACAATCTTCGTGGGCATATTCATCATGCCAGGTTCATTGCCGGGCAGACCGAAAAACAGCAGGAGCTGGGCTTGCTGATTATATATTTTAGCCACCTCTGTCCCGGCATCTACTACCCATATCCTGTTTTCTTTGTCGATGGCGATACCTTTGGGCCTTATAAACTCATCTATGTTATCGCCCAATCTGCCGATAGTTCGCCTGAATACTCCGGATCTGTCAAACTGTGTTATGCGTGCCCCTGCTTTATCAGTAACATAAATATTGCTCTCTTGATCGAGAGCCAGATCGCTAATAAGGGAGAATTCGCCGTTGGCCAGCTCCATCAGTGGTTCGGCCTGTTTTTGTTCATCGCTTCGTTTTCCTAATCGTGCAATCTCTCTGCCGGAAGTTTTATCCAGTATAACAATCTGGTTACTGGCAAAATCAGTCACGTAGCAAAGCGAACCTCGAACAACGACATCAATAGGATTAATCTTTGAGTCCTTCCCCAACATGGTACTAATGTTGTTGTCCCTATCGAATACAAACACTAAGCCGGCCGTAGGATCAGCTATGTATTTTGTGCCGTCGTCGTCGATATAAATATTCACGGGATTCATCAATCGACGGTCCTTTGTCAGGTAACTAATAGTACGATTTCTCAGGTCGATAATCTCTACCATTCTCTTGCCGATATCACATACGTACAATTTGCCCTCGAAAATCGCAACTCCGTATGGCGTTTGGATGCCCACTGTTTTTTCAGGCTCGCCGACTATGAACTTTTCGAAAGCACTTGTTTTAACGGCTCCGAAATCCTCAGTTCCGGAAAAGGATTTGAGAAACTGAAGACGCGGCGTCTCAGGTGGAGGAGGAAAGAAGACCGGCTTTAATAATTGCTGCTCCTGGATATTAGTGGACCTACATCCTGCGAGGAGGCTTATATTCCAAACCACAGCTATAAGTGCTAACCTGTTAATAAATACAGATTTGTGCATTCTCATGACCCTTATTTCGGCAATTTTCGAGGGTCAGGACAAACAAAGTGTATGCCTTTTTAACTGATAGGAACTTTTTATACTGTGCGACTATGGCAATCTCTAAAAAGTTCCTGGAACTGCATTTATGGATATGCAAATGCAACTTTCATTTTCCGGCCCGATCCGGTCATTTACTTTAAGATATCCGGCATAAATCTTCTTGGTAAAATGCCTGAATCCGTATTTAAGAGGGACTTGCCGAAGTAAATACATGAATCCTCATGTTAACAGCATTGTGGTATTTGACATAACACATGTAAAAATCTGAATATCTTCGGACGTTGTTTTTGTGGATGTAGTATGGACAGCAGAATTCTATGTATCAGTTGAAACGCCGATATCACACAGCTTCACACCCTTTTATTTTATATGGCACATGCGGCACAATTCCGGTCCGTGTCGGGGCCCGTAATCGTAGCCCCGTAACAAGCTGTTGCCGACGCCGGATGTATGAACGTCATGGCAACTTGCGCATTGTACCTTGCTGTCCGGATCGAGCAGATCTTCGAGAATTGTCCCTCCGAGAGTACTTGTTTCTGAAGGGTCTTTAAGAGCTCCATCCTGGGTGGCCAGGGCCGAATCATATACAAAAGAAATTGGGTGTGAATTTGCCAGGGCATCAGCGCCAAAGGTGTGCTCCGGGGCTATCCATGAGAAATCAGGATTGGCTCCATCGTGACAACTAAGGCACAGCTTGGAATTGCCGCTGGGCTGGCCGTCTGCTGTGCCCTGGAATGTAGCGCTGGAATACATCACAAAGGTCGTCATTGTTTCGCTGCCGTTCCACAATGGTACGCCCGGCAACGCCTCTGCATTATGAGGTGTGTGACATCCGTTGCAGCCGAACAGGTCCGAATGCGCTATAGCCAGTACGACTGTAGGTGTTAACAAACCGATGAGGACCATCAGCAAGCGGGGATTCGTAAAATTCAGTTTCATAACCTCTTCTCCTTGCTCGATCTCAGATCTGATTTTGACCGCCATTCACGGCAGTAAAGCGTCTGGAGATCACAAAATTTAATGGACTTTCACTGGTAAAAAAACTATTAACAATGACACATTTCTGCTTATAAATTAATCACACGTCCTATAGCTATTATACCTTATTTGTATATAAAATTCAAGATATACAATCCTTACAGAAAGATTTTTTAATAAAATTTTTCATTTATGACTATTGCAACATTCGATGTCAGGTTTTTGTTTGAAGGCTATTTGGGGCACCAAATATTCTCATTGGATGGAAAAAAAGGGCATATTTTCTTTTTAATGAGAATTCATGGCTGATCCCTCTTCACTAAAAATTATCGTTAGGGCTTTGTGGTACGACTTCATTGCTTTTTCAATCTGCTGGCCGGCCTCATAAACTTTTCCGAGCTCGAACAACGAACGAGTGGATTTGGGATCCAGCGTCGTTGCTTCGAGCAGGAGTTTCTCAGCGGTGTTAAGCTCACCCATTTGACGCTTTGCCCAGCCGGATATCAAGAGAAGCCTTGCTTTATTGATTCGACTGGTGACTTTTAGCGACTTTATTGTATCTATAGCTTCTTTACTGCGTCCGGCTCTGCAGAAAAGCTCGCCGAGTTCCAGTACTGCATCGGCGGAATTTGGATCAAGTTCCCGGGCTTTCTGAATTTCCGCGATAGCCGATTCGAGGCGGCCTTTCTCCTCGAGCATTTTTGCCATTTGCAGATGCCTTTTGAGACGGGCGGTAATAGTGTCATTGGCGATAGTCTTGACGCGACTTGCATCTTCCGGGTTCTCTATCTGGGTAAGACCGAGCGCCTCGTTCAGGTAAGCCCGAATCAACGGAATGAAGTCGTATCCATGTCCTGCTTTTATACAAAGGACATTGTCGTTTGCATCAGAGATGATAACCGTGGGAGTTGCGATGATCCCGAACTTGCCCCATAGCTTGTACTCCGAATCCAACAGGACGTGAAAGTTTTGTGCCGGGTCTTTTTGCATCGAGGAAAAATCAACGCCATTAGGATCATCGACGATGATCGTAGTCTCCAGGCGCTCTACATTTGTTCCTAATTGATGAAAAATCTCTTTAACATCGGCCGCCGCTCTGGCCGAAAGTTTATTTCCGCCAGACAAGAACACAACCATAAGCGCCTTTTTCTGATTATGCTTGTAGGTAAACACCCCACCTTCTAAAGTTGTGCCGGAGAATTCCGGCATTTTATCACCGACAACAAATGTATGCCGACCTGCTTGTGATGTTGTGCACCACAGAGATTGTATCATTATTAGCGCAGAGACAGCGTAAATGCCAATCCTATGTCTTGCTCTCATTTTTTATTCCTTTCAACCGACTCTTATTGCTGCTCGGAAGACCAGGAGGAATAATCGACGGGATTCTCCCTGTCGTAATCCTTCGGCAGGTGACAACCGGGTGCGCAGGAACCGCCTGTCTGCTTTTTAGTAAATCCGACAGGCAATGACCAGGTCCCGTATGGAACGCGCTCGCGAATATGTTTGGGCAGGTTGCTGGCGTGCGTCGCGTGACATGAACGGCACGTTCTACCCCGCCGCGGCTTATTGACATGCAAATAGTGCAGATTTAGGTCTCCATTTCTGAAGTCGGTCAGGTCCGATGTTTCTTTTGTCAGGACCAGGTCTTCAGAGTGACAGCTAAAGCAAAGCGCGTAATTCTCCTTGTGGAAAGGCGTATAAAACTCGGCGGGGTATTCCTTTGCCAGGAGGCGAAAGTACTCGCTTCCGTGCGCGACATGGCAGCCACTGCATTCGTTTTCCGCAACAGGGCCGTGCAGGTATTTCTTGCCTTCGATTTCAGCGGTGAAGGACGGCAGGACTTCATCCGGGCCCAATTTCTGGGGCTTGTCATGACAGGTCAAACAGAGGCTCTTTGCATCCTTTTTCAGCAGAAACTTTACCGTCGAGGCGTGCGGAGTATGGCAATTCATGCAGCCGTCGATATCACCGACTATGCTGTGCTGATACTTGGAGTTTTCAACAATTTTCTGGATATCCTTGTGGCAGGTGTAGCACAGGAAGGGCGCAAGGTTCTTGACCATCTTTGAATTGCCCGCCCCGTGTGGGTTATGACAGCCGATACAGTCATTCTTTACAGGCTCATGTACAAATTCATACGTCTTGAGCTCATCTTTCATAACGACGTGGCAGGAAAAACAAAGTTCCCCCTGCTCTGCAACCAGCAAGTTAGCATAATCAGAGCTGTGTGAGGTGTGACAGACGGTACATTCTCCGACGGCGGTCGGCCCATGCAGAAATGCAAGTCCTTCTGTGACTTTATGGCAGTTTTCGCAAAGAGCGGCGACCGTATTTTCCGGAAGCAGAAACTTGTTATCGCTGCTGTGCGGGTCATGGCATTCCGTGCAATCTCCTGTTTTCACGGGTTCGTGAACAATCTTTTTGGCGCTCTGCTCCAAATGGCAGTACTCACAAAGGTCTCTGCCCGTTCGCTCAAACTGCCACGTGTGCTCTTCCGGATTCAGCGGTTTATGGCAGGCAGTACAGTCGCCGAGGCTGACCGGCCCGTGAACATATGCTTTTTTGCCGTACTGGGCATGACATTCTTCTGTAACACATGTCTTTGACACTGAAGTCGGTTTTTCCACCGCGAAGCCGTTTGAGATTAATACACAGATTAACAAAACCGCCGACTTATAAATTCTGTCTAACATTATGATACCCTCTCATACTCACTAATGCTCATAATACACTCATTTTAATAGGTTAACTTACATTGAAGACGCCTGCGTGCATCTGTAAAGCAGAACTAACATTCCGGACTTTATTCTATAATGGATGGGCTTGTTTAACTCTAAAACGGACTGGTTACTTGTGCCATTTTCCTTAATCGTGGCAATAACAGCAGGATGCAATAATCTCTCAGAGCCGTTTGTCCAATCGGTCTTAACAATTGCTCCATCTACAATCTTTTCTATTCTAAATGAATATTCCTTGTCTGCAAAAGGATAAGAACGGCCGAGGGCGGCCCTTTCAACACGTTTTTCATTTTTTTTAGACAAAAGTAACCATGGCTCTGTTCCACTTGCTACAGCAAGAATATGTTGTCCTTTTGCCCCGCGAAGGTCAAAATCAGTGAATCTCATACGCAGGGGAAGTTCAGTCTCTTCGTGCGGAGATGACGGAAATTTTGCCCAAAGCCATCGCTCATATGTTTTATTCCCGTCGTCAATGGCTACTTTGACAGCAGGATTAACCGGCTCTTGTGATTGACTGACTACCTTTTTTGTTTCCGTATCAATCGAATAATGCGGCAGATATTCTATGATCGTTACTTTGTATTTAGACCTTGGTATATTTATTGTTTCTGCCGTTTTAGCCACACACTCAAATGGCTGGCTGCCATTCTCCGGCCAGATCGATAAAATGCCAACTGCTTTGGAATCTGTAAGTCCTCGCATCAACTTTTCAACGCCATTAGTATTATGGAGCCTTCTAATCGTAACACCTCCGATTCTGGAGGATATCGATTGTCTGGCCGGGTCACCCGAAATGAGCCAGATGTCCTGCTTCAGGTTTTTGCCGTTGATGAGCAATTTTGCGGCAATTTCTCCACCGGCGTGCTTGACTGCATTCGTTTCCCACTTCAGGTCGGGAACATAATCTTCAAGCCCGATCTCGATGGGCGTGCCTTTTATCGACAGGACTTTGTCGAGTTTTTGGGGCTTGTTCTCGTCGGGTACAGTCAGCGGAAAACGCAGCCCTTCTCCCTCCAGACGCGTCTTAATGACAATTTCCCATGGCCCTCCAAGGAATGAGTGGTGCGGTCCGGCGGATGCCGCACACGTCCTGTCAAACAATGTCGGGTTTGCAAATGCTGCTGTGGCGGCAATCCCCACGACAGCAATCCTATAAAATCTTTTATGAACTATAGATTCCATATCGACGACTTACACTATTTTGCTCCACTGGCTATTTCATCCGCTCGGAGAAGCATTGCTTCTGTATATTTGAAATTGTGAACTCCCCAGCTTCCATCTGCTGATACTGATTCGAGAATCGATTGCGCTTGCTCAATGCTCTGGTTTAACTGCGAGGCTGCTTGTTCGTTTGTTGTGTTCCTTGCTCTGGCCTTCAACTGCTCCAGCTTGCGGCTGACTTTCTCATGTATTGCCTTAATATTTTCCTGCCAGAAAGGTATATACTGTTTACCGGTCCCTTCCTCATGGCAATTGTCACAGGCCCGAGGTACGGCTTTGGCAACTGTCCCGTAACTATCCAGGACGCCGGATTTCCGTGCCACCCGCTCGATATGACATCCGGTGCATTCCACGTGCGTGAGAAACATCGGGCTGAGAACCCGGTCCGTCTGCTGTGCCTGCATCGGATGCTGGGTCGAGTAGATAGTACGCTGGACCTGGTGAGTGTCACTGTGACAGTTCTGACAATCCATCATGACCGAAATGGATGCCACTTGCGTCTGGCCATGTGTTACTTGTCCATGGCAAGCGAAACACTCAACCTTTTCATGACTCGTGTGTTTTTCATGCATCGCCATACTGTTACGCAGCGCCACGCTGTCCGGCTGGTGTTCCTTGCGGTAGCTATGGCAGTTCAGGCACACGTCATTGTCTACCATGCTTGTCTTGTGAATCTCTTTTTTGTGACACGAGTCTTCGCAACTTGCTTTATAGGAAACAAACTCGGCATGGTTAATTGTGACCAGACCGCGCTTGATGACCTTGTCGGGTACCTCGTGGCAATCTGTACAGCTCGTTTTGACCACACTGCTGTCGGACCCGTCGCCCTTGAGGAAGTGGCAGGTAAAGCAGGCATCTTTGTTAACGGTGAAGTGCTCGTTTCCTTCGAAGTGGCTGTGGCAAGTGCCGCATGACATTTGTATCCCATGAACATCTTTGTTGATGTGATTTTCATGCGTGAATTTGATGCCGGCATAGTCGATATCCATTGAGACAAGTTTTGCGGTGCTGTGGCACTCGGGCCTCAGGCAGGAAAGATCCTGAACTGTGGCGCTTGGCTTCGTGCCAACCCTGCCAACCATGCAATCGACCGCCTGGGCCAGCCCGTTAATTTTTCCTTTTATGTAACCGGTAAAGCCAGGTTGTAAATGACAGTCAAGGCAGTTGACGTTAGAATGTTTGGAACGAATCCAACTGTCATATGGGTCATTCATGATATGACAGGAATTGCAGAAGCCCGGCTGTCCGGTGACAATAATTGCCCCGGCGGCAAAAAAGGATGCGCATAAAACAAAAAGCAATATCTTCACTGGCCACTTCATTTGCCGGAAAATATTCCATCCGAATACAAATATCGCTTTGATATATTTCACTGTTCCACGTCTTATTTTAACAATAAATTCTTTAAGAATTTCATCTGTTTGCAAGTACTGTCGTTGCCGACAGTTTTTCAAAATCCAACTAATAGCCTGCTAATATCATATGTGTATTTCAGACAATAAGCCCAGAACACTATATTGCTTTTAGAACTCGTCATAAAAAATATCATCTGGACGTAAGCCTTTTTCCTCAAGAACCCGGGTGACCGCCTCGATCATCAGAGGTGGGCCGCAAAGGAATGCCTGACGAGGTATGCCGTGCTCTAAATGTTTATCCACGGCAAGATGTATGAATCCTGTCTCTCCGTCCCATTTTTCTTCGGGCTTCAGTTTGTCGGACAGGGCATAGATTACATGGAAATGAGGATGCTTGCGCTCCAGGTCCTTGAATTGTTCGAGGTAAAAGATATCCTCAGTCGTCCGGCAGCCGAAGAACAACCAGCACGAGCGATTGGGCCACCGGTCGTAGAGTGAGTAAATTATATTCTTCATGGGCGCCATCCCACAGCCTCCACCTACACAGATAATCTCGACAGAAGGATCCTCATTCAGATAAAAATCTCCGTACGGCCCAGTGAATGCCACCTTGTCATCTACGTTTAAGTTATGCAGATATGTCGAGCCAATGCCGCCCGGGACTAACCTGACATTCATCTCTACGACTGTCGGTTCGTAAGTGGGAGAACTAATTGAGTATGCGCGGAAAACGGGACCGTCGGGGGATGGGGCCTGAATCTGCACATATTGACCGGGTCGTTGAGAAATTTCCTGAGAATCGTCTATTTTCAGTCTGATTTCCTTTATGTCATGAGTGAGCGATCGGATGCTTTCCACAGTAGAAGAAAAGAGTTTAACATTAAGGTAATCTTCGGGAATACGAACGTAGATATCTTCTCGTATTTTAACCTGACAAGCCAGCCTGACACCGGAACGAATTTCCTTTCGTGTTAAGTACGGCGTCTCTGTGGGAAGCACTGGGCCTCCTCCCGAAGTAACTGTGATTTTGCAGTGTCCACAGGAACCTTTGCCGCCACAGGCGGATGGGATGAATATCTCGTTGGCATACAGGCTGGAAAGCAGCGTCTGTCCGCCCTCGAGCTCAAGCGGTTTTTCGCCGGCATTGATATCAAGTTTGCAGATTCCGTAATTTATCAGGAAGCGTTCAGCAACCATCAGTCCGGCTGCCAGAAGCATTACCAGGCCAGAGAAAGAAAGTACTGAATACAAATAAATCGAAAAACCCATTGAGTACTCCTATTGGATCGATACCATTCCGGCAAAGCCCATGAACGTCATGGCAAGCACCCCGGTGACGATCATTGCTATAGCTACACCCTCAAAGCATTTCGGGACGTGACTGTATTTCATCTTCTGTCTCAAACCGGCTAAAAGCAAAATGGCAAGAGCCCAGCCGATCCCCGCACCCAGGCCGAAACCTACGGATTGCATAAAATTGTAGTTTCTAATAATCATGAACAAGGATGCGCCGAGAATAGCACAGTTGACGGTTATCAAAGGTAAAAATATGCCGAGCGCAAAGTACAGCTTCGGACTGAACCGTTCGACAAACATTTCAACTAATTGCACGAAAGCGGCGATGACCGCTATGAAGATAATAAATTGCAGGTGACCGAGATTAAATGGCACTAGGACAAAATGGTAAATTACGTAATTTATTATTGTAGTCATGATCATCACGAAAATGACGGCGGTGCCTAAACCCAGCGATGTCTTAATCTGGCCCGAGCACGCGATAAATGAACACATGCCGAGAAAATTTGTCAGCAGGATATTGTTCGTAAATATCGCTGCGATTAATATTACCCATGCCGATGTCTCACTCATTATTTATTCTCCTCAGGCGCTGGGCCCTTGACAGCATTAAAAATCGCGATCACGATACCCAGAGCAAAAAATGCTCCGGGAGCGAGAATCATTAACTGGTTGGGTGTGTACCATTCGCTGAACACGGGAATAGTATGTCCAAATATCTGTCCGGAACCCAGCAGCTCTCTGAAAAAGCCGATGATCGCAAGTACTACGGCATAACCAAATCCGTTAGCGAACCCGTCAACCATAGACACAACCGGCGGATTCTGGAGTGCGAATGCTTCGGCCCGGCCCATCACGATGCAGTTTGTTATGATTAAGCCGACGTAAGGGCCGAGCTGTTTCGACATTTCCCAATAGAAAGCTTTGAGAAATTGGTCAAAAAGAATGACGAAAGTCGCGATGATGGCCACTTCTGCAATCATTCGGATTCGATGGGGTGTGCTTTTTCGCAGGAGAGAGACTATCATGTTTGAGCCGACGCAAACGAAGATCAATGCCCCACCCATTACGAGCGAGTTCTCCAGGCGATTCGTGACAGCCAGAGCCGAACATATACCCAGCACCTGAATCGCCAGTGGATTGTTTGCCCAAGCACCATCTTTAAGCGTGAGCAGTCCCTTACCTCCGCATAATCCCTTAGGCTCACAGACTGCACATGCTAACTGTTTATCTGCCATCTTATTTCTTCTCCTCGGTAATGCTCCTTATAGCCTCATTGAGCATTTGCTGTACTTTGTCGCAGGTCATTGTTGCTCCACTTATTCCGTCTACCTTGTTCACTGCCGCCTCACCCCCGTTTTTAATAATTATTCCCGGCTTTCCAGCTTCATCTCGTATTGAAAGGCCGACAAATTTGTCGCGAAATGATGGTGTGACAATCTCTCCGCCGAGACCGGGTGTTTCTTCCTGCTCATAAAAAGTGATGCCAAGAATCTTTGTTATCTTCGGATCCAGAGCCAAAAAACCCTTGATCGGACCCCACAAACCAGGGCCGGCAAACTGCATCGCGATTGCGTTATCTTTATTGGTCGTTGAAGTGCAGGCATAAGTCGTTATATTTCCTCGTTTCTCTTCTCGCACTTTTTCCTTGTATATTTTCAACAATTCTGCAGAAGACGATCTTTTAGGTATGGAGACATTTAATGCCAGCAGGATGTTTTTCACTTCCTCCGCCTTGACGTTAGCCTTCTTGTAAGGAGCCGTAAAGCTCGCTGCGAATGTAAGTACCATCGCACATACCGTACCCAGCACTGCCGCATAAAAGAGAGTATATACATTACCCTTCATTTCTAAGTCTCCTGATACGAATCTCAACGACTATTTCATCGAGAATAGGAGCGACAATATTGCCCAGCAGAATGGCAAATGTCACCCCTTCGACGTATCCGGTGAAGTTCCGGATCAGAACAGTAGTCGAGCCGATTATGATGCCGTAGAACCACTTACCAACATTTGTCGTTGGGCTTGTCACCGGATCGGTCGCCATGAAAAACGCCCCGAAAAGTAATCCTCCGGCAAACAAATGCCACATTACCGGGCCGAATATGCCGGGCATGGGGTAAACCTCATCGCCACCCACAATTAAGGCACCTGTCAGAATGATGAATGATCCGAGCATGCTCACTACTGTTCGCCAACTGGCAACGCGGGTAAACAGCAAAAAGATTCCACCGAGTATAATCAATGCGGACGAAGTCTCTCCGGCGCTTCCTGAAACACTTCCCAGGAACATGTGTGCGATAGAACCCATCTCTCCCTGTTTTGCCAGTGCTAACGGTGTAGCCCCGCTCACGGCATCCAATGATGGGCTGATCCAGGTTAAGAATCCACCCGCAAGCTCGCGGCTGGGCTCGACCCAACTGGCAGCCATTGTCTTCGGATAGGCGAGCGAAAGAAAGCAACGACCGACAAGTGCGGGATTGAATACGTTTCGTCCCGTTCCGCCGAATAACTCTTTACCGATGAACACACCAAATGCTACACCCAGAGCAACCATCCAAAGGGGCATATTCGGCGGGAGAATCAACGGCCATAGTATTCCCGTAACGAAGAAGCCCTCGTTAATACCTTCCTTGCGTATCATCGCAAAAATAGCCTCAACTGTTAGACCCGCCGCATACGAGACGAAGATCATGGCTAAAAATCGCAGACCGAAAAAATAAAAAGCCGCCAGTACACATGGAACCACAGAGATGATGACCATAGACATGACCCGCTTCAAATCAAGTGGATCACGGATGTGAGGAGCCCCTATCGTCCTTGTCGACGGCGCAAAGAAGAAATGCTCCAACGCCCCGAAAACAGGATTAAAAAGCCGCAGCTTGCCGCCTTCCTCAAATGTCGGCCGAACTGCATCAATAATCTTCAACAGCCACTTCACTCGGTTTTCTCCTCTGATTGTTTACGTGCTTCTTCCTGCTGTTTAAGTGCCTCTTCCTGACGTCGTTGTTCCTGACGTATTTCTTCCTTTTCCTTCTCAATAAGTGCCTTGGCGTCGATTAGCTGTTTTCTCAGATCTATCTTCGACGGGCAGACATAGGAGCACAAACCGCACTCTATACAAAGATCCACTCGGGCTTGCTCAGCCTCTTCAATCAGGTCCGCGTACAGGTATTTGTGGATTAGATAGGGCATGATTCCTGCAGGGCATACCTCTTCACAATAATTGCAGGAAATGCAAGGTCGCAGTTCACCTCGTATGCCTGTATGTAATTGCTCACTGAATTTTTTTCGCAGGGAACTTAAGTAACAATCAGCATAACAATGCCGATCCCACCCGGGCCTGATGAATCCGAGGAATTCTCGTTCCTCCTGTTCACGAAGGATCGTTATTCCTCTGCATTCCGTATCCACCCCCAACGTTTCTGCGGGTAATATCTCGCCTGTTAATATACCGCCGTTGATCACTCTAGCAGCGGGCTCAAACACATATTTATCTTTGATCTTCTGTATCGGATATCCCGGCATGACTTTCATATGCGTCGGCATGTTGACGCCCATTCCACCTATGGATACGATCCTGACCGTACATGGTTTTGTCAGTGTCAGGGCGCGGTCCACTGCCAGAACTCCCTCTGTGCGAATCCCCCAGACAGGACCTCCGCCCCGTTTAAGGTTCAATCTCCGGGCAAGAATTTCGAAATGATCGTACGGGTACTTCATTGGTATCTCCAGCATCTTCACCGATGCATACCCACGTATCTGATTTCGAATTAGATTCGCAAATTCCGATGAAATATTAGGCATCACCAGATAAATCGGTTGATATTCAAGCAGAGACTGCAAATGTTCCAAGCCCCTTGTTAAGTTCAAAAGTCTCTTGTGAAGCTGCACATCTCCTCTGGCAAGAAACGGTTCAAGGCTCAAAGTAGAGACAATAACTGCTTGTGGCGTACCGAGCGGGTCGGGTAACGCTCCCGTAAAAGCATCATAGAAAAATTGCCAGGCACCAAGGGACAAGAGCTTATATCGCTTAATACCCGCCGCCCCCATTTCCTGTTCTACGTGCAACATTTCCTTTGCAGCAATATCGGCACGTTCCTCAAGCAGAGCAGTGTCTTCAAGTACTATATGGCCCTCAAAGGCCTTTAAACGAACAGTACCAGCCCGCGGTGCCAGCAGGGGGACTGCATAGTTGTCGGGATCGCTTGCCAGAACATCGCCGCCGATAACTTTCTGACCATTTTTAACACGAATGTCAGTGAACTTGAAACGTTCGCTGCGCAAAGGCAGGTAGAGAACCTTAGGTTCCGGCATTGCCGTCACTGAGCCCGCAGGCTTCCCCTTCATTAGTATGTTATAACCGCCTCTGAATCTCACTTTGTCGATTCCCTCAAAAGCCGTTTATCAAACCTTATTTGAATTCAGCGTTCTTGGTATATAAATCCTAACCTCTTATATTCATCAATCTTATATAGGATGGAATAATCTGTAACTCTTGAAACTATGCATTACTTACATAAATAAAATTTTACACTAATTGGCTGCGAAATTCAATCCTTGAATTAAGCCATGAGCCTCATTTATAGGCTAAAAAGACATTAATTTCCCATTTGTGAGAACTTGCCAGGGCAGCGATGTCGCCAATCGAATGTTATGGATATCATATTCTGTATAGTTTTTTCCAGTAATCATGATTATCAGGAAACGAGAAAACGGGCATCGAGTTTAAAAAGCCGTTTCATGGGCAAATTAAGGACCTTCGACAGTTCAAGAGATAAAGACTTACGAATTTGCTCAAGAATGTTCTCTATCCTATTGTCATCGATAGCGATTAATGTAAACCAGATGTTGAAAACATCGTTACGGAGATAACTATGGGTCACTTCATAAAACCGGCCTATTATTTCAGCAGCACGGTCCACCTGCTCTGGGGCAACACTCACTGCTGCCAATGTACTGCGAAAGCCAAGTTTATTTGAATCGAAACTTGCCCCCATACGGCGAATAACTCCGTTATCGAGCATCATTTGGGTCCTGTCCCAAATTTCCTCTTTAGAAATCTTCAATCTTTTGGCGATAACCTCATATGGTTTCTCGCTCAGAGGGAAATCATATTGAAGTTCTTGTAGTATTTGGCTGTCGATTTTGTCCATAACGCCTTTTATGCCATATTAAAGGTACTTTCACTCTTACGCTTTTGGTCAATTTCATGTTTTCACTTGACCTTTGTCTATCATATGATTATACATAAAAAGTATAAAGAAAACAGCCAGGAAGTAAAGCTAAATGTCAATAGAGGTTGCTTATCCTATAAAAAAAAATTACAGGGCATCATTTCTCATTTGTGAGAATGGCAAAAAAACTCAATTTTTTTCTATAATGCTTCCATTTCGGGATAAATAATGTCAAAGGGAAAAGTCTATCTCGTAGGTTCAGGACCTGGTGATTTCGAGCTGATAACATTGAAAGGTTATAAGCTTATCAGTCAGGCAGATGTTATTCTTCACGATCATCTAATTCCGCTCGAATTGCTCCAATTTGCAAGGGCGGATGCCGAGATTATATCTGTTGGCAAATTCGCGAGCCGGCATACGATGTCTCAGGAGAAGATAAATGCTCTTTTGATAGAAAAGGCCGGCGATAATAAAATCGTTGTTCGGCTTAAGGGGGGCGATCCTTTTGTTTTTGGCCGGGGTGGCGAGGAAGTTGAAGCTTGTGCCGAGGCGGGAGTAGATTTTGAAGTTGTACCGGGTATTACCAGCGCGCTGGCCGCCCCATCTTATGCCGGAATACCGCCGACACATCGGGACTTCACCCCAAACCTTGCTATAGTAACCGGCCATCGGAAAGAAGACAAAGAAATCGAGATACCCAATGCGGGCACGATTGTCTTTCTTATGGGTGTAGCCAACATTCCAAAGATCATAGAAGCATTGCTCAAAGCAGGCTGGTCTAAGCAAACGAGGATCGCCGCTGTTGAAAACGGCACCCGCTATAATCAAAGAGTTATTACGGGAATCCTGAAAGACTTTATCCAGAAGGCACAAGAAGCCAATTTACGTACTCCTGCTATTTTCATTGTCGGCAAGGTAGTGGAGCTTCAGGAAAAGTTAAGTTGGTTCGACAAGAAACCGAAAGTGCTTATCTTTGGTACGCACCCGGAAAAATATACACACCTCGGCACCATTGTACATCGGCCGATAGTAAAATGTGTGGGACTGGAAGATTACTCACACTTTGATGAAATATTAAAACGGCTGGAAACATTTGATTGGCTGATATTTACAAGTGCCCATAGTGTGAGGTTTTTCTTTGAGCGCCTGCGACTGGTGGGTTCTGATGCCCGGTCGCTGGCTTCCGCAAGGATTGCTGCTATAGGTAAGACGACTGCCGGAGAGCTTACCGGTTTTGGTATTTTAGCTGACCTGGTTCCGGATAATGAGTCGAGTGCAGGTCTCCTCGAAAAATTTGGAACCATGGACATGAAAGGCAAACACGTGCTTCTACCCCGGGCGAAAGTTGCCTCTCGTGAATTGCCTGAAGGACTTGCAGAGATGGGTGCGGAGGTGGCGGATGTTTCTGCATATATGACTGTTGAAGTTGAGCCTGTGGATGTCGACTTCGAACATATCGATAAAATACTCTTTACAAGCGGTTCTTCCGTGCGAGCATTCGTGAAGAAATTTGGCAAAGTGCCGCTGCGAGTCGAAGCCTATTGCCTTGGCCTGCCAACACAAGCGGAAGCAAAAAAACATGGTATTAATGCTGAGATTTTGCCGCAATCGATTCATTGATCGGATCAGAAGATTTGAAGGCGGTTGTCAGGACTAAAGAGTTGCGGTCATCATTAAGCCAATAGCGGAACTTGTGATTTGGCAATAAGCTATTAACGTTTGTCCAATATCCTGGGATGCACTTTGATTGGCTATAAAACTGTCGTATACAACTGGTTCTGCTTCGTACTCTTCTTATCATTTGAGCCGGCCAGCGATTCCGGCAGGCTCAGAAAGCGATGCTCGGGATGGCTCCACGCAGCAGCAGCGACTGTTGTTTCCTCGAGTATCTCTTTGACTTGTTGTGTGGCATTGACCCAGACTGAAAAGAACCGACAATTCTCCTTAGTTCCACCACATTGACAATGTCTCAAAAAGCAATCGTCGAATAATGGGCTGCCTTCAACGGCTTCGAACAGTTCAAGCAAGCTGATCTCCTCCGGCGGCCTGGCAAAAACATATCCTCTGTTTTTACTTTTGACTGCCTTAACAAAACGCGCTTTAACAAGCTGCTGAAATATCTTGGCAAGATAGTTGGACGGTATCCCCTCAGCCTTAGCGATTATGGCAGTTGTAGTGGGTAACTGTGTAACGTGCCTGACCATATACATTAATGCATGCAGCGCATATGCCGCTGACTTTCTAACTTTCATCTATTTGTCTCCAGAATCTTAGCCCGAACCTGTTAATCGAAAGCTGTTAGCTCATTGTTGATAATCTAACCTGCAACTTTTTCTTTCCTGTTATGCCTGCTTTTTTGAAAGTTGATCTCAAGTTCATCAATCTTCCGGTACAAACTCGACAATCCGACATTCAAAGCTTTAGCCGCTTCAACTTTGTTCCAATTATGTTTGTTTAATACCCGGCAGATATGCTCCCTTTCATATGCTCTGACAGCCACCTGAAGGCTTTGGCTTTCTTCACTTAATGTCACTGAATGGTAGCCCAACGACCCGATATCTGGTATCTTTATGACATCATCTTCAGCAAATATTACTGCCCGCTCAATCACATTCTGCATCTCTCTTATATTGCCTTTCCACTCGTAACCCATAAACAGCCGCATAACCTCGTCACTAACTCCGATACAGTGCTTGCCCATTTCTGAGTTATACTTCTTTATGAAGTGTTCCACCAAGAGTGGAATATCTTCCTTCCTCTCACGCAGCGGGGGAAGATGGATGCCCACAACATTTATCCTGTAATATAAATCCTCTCGAAACCTTCCAGCTTTGATTTCTTTTACGAGATCCTTGTTTGTGGCAGCGAGCAGCCTTACGTCAATATCAACCGGCTCCGTTGAACCGACCGGTGTTATCTGCTTATGTTCTACTGCCCGCAGGAGTTTCACCTCACAGCCCATAGGCATGTGACCGATCTCGTCTAAGAACAGAGTGCCGCCGCGAGCGCATTGAAAAAGACCTTTCTTGTCCTGACAGGCGGAGGTGAAACTGCCCTTCATATGTCCGAACAATTCACTTTCGAGCAGGCTCTCCGGTATCGCACTGCAGTTGATTGCAAGAAAACGTTTGCTGCTTTGAGGTGCCAGAGAATGTATGGCGCGAGCAACTAATTCTTTGCCGGTACCACTTTCGCCTGTAACCAATACATTGCTCTTAGTCGGCGCCACTTTCCGAATCATATCAAATACTTTTTCTATTGCCGGAGATTTGCCTATGATTTGCCCGATCTCAAATCGACCGTTCAGCTCCTGTTTAAGCTGCACGTTTTCCTCATGCAACTCGATATATCGCAGGTTCTGATGGATTTTTGTCAAAATATCGTCCATCACTACCGGCTTGACTACGTAATCACAAGCTCCAAGCTTGATCGCTTCGACAGCCATCTCAACCGTGCCAAAAGCTGTTATCATTATGACACGTGTCTGAGGTCTTATTCGCATTATCTCGCGCAGAACCTTTATGCCATCTGCTCCCGGCATTCGGATATCCAGTATGGCCACGGCAAAGGGCTGCTTCGTAACCGCATCAATTGCATCAGTTCCATTTCCCACCGCCGTAACCGGCATGCCTTCTTCCTGAAGAACCTTTGCGAAGGTTTCCCTGAAGGTTGTTTCGTCATCTGCCAACAATATTCTTCTACTCATCGATTGTTACCACCTTTATACCGCAACTAAACTTTAATCTTAAAATTACAACATTATAGCTGTTGAGTCACTCAGACTGCTTTGGCTCTCTCGAAAAAATCTTCTTCACCATTATCTCTGCCGATCAGTTCCCTCCTGGTCCTCAAGGGGATTCGAATTATTACAGAAGTACCTTTACCAATCTCTGATTCCAACTCAATCGTACCGTCCACTTCTGTAACAAGATTATGGCTTATAAAAAGTCCCAGGCCTGTTCCCTTGCCTATTTCCTTGGTCGTAAAGAACGAATCAAAGGCCCGCTTACAGATTTCAGGACTCATTCCAATCCCTGTGTCGCTGATGCGAATCTCAATCACATCGTCCTTCAATGCCCTTGTTATCTTGAGAAGATTTTTCCCCTCGTACGGCCTGGCGTTCATCGCATCTAAGGCGTTGATAAAGATATTTAGAAACACTTGCTCAAAATGCTGCGGATTCAGCCACACCTTCGGCAAATCAATAGTGGCAATATTATCTATAGTAACAGACTGTGCGCGCTTATCAAAGTTTATAAGTGATAAAGTGTTTTCTATCAGTGAGTTGATGTCTGTCCATTTGTACTCGCCCGTAGCCGGCCGTGAAAGACTCAGCATTCGCCGGAGAATATTGGAAATTCGGCTGACGTGATACTGTATAATTAGGAGCTGTTCCTTTTGTTCCTTAACATTAAGTCTTCGGACGAGGTACTGTGCTACGGAAGAAATACTTGTCAGAGGATTTCCAATCTCATGCGCGATACCGGTTGCCATCTGACCGATTGCGACCATCTTTTCTCGTTGGGCCATTTCTATACGTGACATCCTCAGAAGTTCGTTTATTGCAGTTACTTCTTCGGTTCGTTCCCGCAAATCAGTCTCAAGCTGTTTGTGTTCTGTCAGATCCTGACCTACAATAACGTATCCCAGCCTCTTTCCGTCGATACCCGCTACCGGGCAGCCCTTTGCTTCCACGTACCTTTTTTTCGAGCCGGTGGTCTCGAATGAAATCGCTCTTTCCGCTGCCGGAGCGTTATCATCAAGGCGGACAACATCGCTTAACATCTCCGCCATAGGACGTGGGAAATCATCGAACGAATGTTTTTGCTTATTTAAAGCTCCTTCTCGTTTCCAGATATCTGCCGCCGGGTTACAAATCGCCATGTCTCCATCGTTCGCAACAAAAATTAATCCTTCTGACATTGCGTTTATGACTGCTTTGAGAAGATCACTGTTTCTCGCCGCCTCAAGCTCCTTGGCGGTCATTCGTATAATTATCATCCTGGTCAGGTACTGGGCCAGCATCACGGTGAACGAAAATGCGGCAAATACACCAAGTGAATATAAGGGATTTCTCCACGGACCCCCTGAAGCAGAAAGTTGAATTGGATAATATCCTAAAAATGAACCTTCATAAAGCTCGTTAACTTCTAAAAGGCCGAAGAGCAATATAGCTGTCAGGCCGACTGCAAATGACAAGCTCTGGGGCAGTATTATCGCAGCTATGATTACGTGGAATATATAGAAAAGAAAGCACGGATTAAGAACACCACCGGAGAAATTTAAAACTGCTGTCAGTATAATCAGGTCAACTTCAACCTGTATCATTCCTAACAATATATCTCTTGGACCTGCATTTTCAGGTCTCTTAGTAGCTGCCAGAAAGTAGATGATATTACAGGTTAACAATACGGCAGCGCAAGCGTAAATCAGCATTGGGACGGCCAGAACAGGAAATACAAAGCGACCCAACAGAGCAGATGCTATTAGTGCTCCAACTGCAATCCACCTTAACCGGATTAGCCAAAGTATCTGCTCTACAAGAGCTTCACGTGTACACTGACTTGGTTTGTCCATATGATCAGATATTACGCCAGATCCTATAAACATATTCTTATTCCACCCTTTTCTGCACAATATTGGTGTTTTACAAGCTCAAAAGTGCTATGCCTTTCACCCAATTCTTTTTCAAGCAATATATATTTTAATGTATTATACAGATGATTGCAAGAGAAAGTTCTCATAATAGAGAATATTAGAGCATATACCATATTAGATTGTCGATATAATTCTACATATAGAGAATCCACGCCAGATGATATACTCTAACTAATCATTCTAATCATTCTCAAATCAAATTAGTTGCAAACCCTCCTTAGAGCAAATATGCGAATACTAATCAGGCATCTGGAAAATCTCTCCGCAGCGTTCCAATTCCGCTTGTTTTTGCTCATCCAGGCCGATTTCACTATCAGATAAATAACACCCTGGGTCTGGAGCCCACGAATCGCCAAAATGTAAATCTGCCCGGACTCGCAAACTCCCGCCGCAACCGTCAAAGAACTTACAGAGTCTGCATCTTCCCTTGATATGCCGGCGGCGTTCTTTCAAACCTTTCATAAGAGGATCGCTCGTATCAGTCCAAATCTGGCTAAAAGACCTCTGACGCACATCACCCAGATCATAATGCCACCAGAACTGGTCCGGATGCACCTTCCCATGAAAATCGATACAGCCAATCCCAACCCCGCTGCTGTACATACCGCCACCATTCCAGGTTAGTAGCTTCCAGACCTCGTCTGCACGTGCGGGATCCTCTTGCTTTAATTTCAGATAAAGATATACGCCATCGACATGGTTATCGACGGTTAATATATCGGTGGTCTTGCCTGCTTGTTTATACTGTCTCGTCTTAGCTGATATTATATCGACGGCCTCTCTGGTTTGGGCGTGAGTAAGATCCTCGCTTGCCATGCTCCCTCCTCTGCCGCTTGGGACAAAATGGTAAAAGCAGGCCCTCTCAATATTCTTTGCTTCGAAAAAACCAAACAAACTCTCCAAATCCTGAACATTCTTTTTAGTCAGAGTCAATCGAAGACCGATCCGTACTTCGGCATCCTGGCAGTTCTTTATGCCCTGCACAGCCCTGTCAAACGCGCCGGATACGCCCCTGAACTTGTCGTTTATCTCGCCTATTCCGTCGAGGCTGATACCTACGTACGATACGCCGTGCTGCTTTATTTTTTTCGCCATCTCGGTTGTTATGAGAGTTCCATTGGTTGAAATGACGGTCCGTACGCCTCTCTCGACTGCGTATCCGATCAATTCAAAAAGATCGGGACGTGTTAAAGGTTCACCACCGGAAAATAAAACCGATGGAACACCGAACTGTATAAGATCATCCAATACGGTTTTAGCCTCATCGGTCGATAGCTCATCGTCGGCTTTTGATACTCCGCTGTCGTTATAGCAATGTACGCACATGAGATTACACGACCTGGTGATGTTCCATACGACGATAGGGCGTCTCTCGGATGCTTTCTTTGGGACGATTTCACCTTCACGCTCGCCCGAGCCCCTGGCCCCATAGCGAAGCCAATCACCCGGGGTAACCTGGTCACAATATAATTTGCTGATATTTATCATAGAAAAACCTGTAAAAAAATCATAATAGAGATCAACGAGTTACTTCGGGCGGCACATAGGCGCAAAATGGCTCTTCGGCCATATAATTACCCGTGTCTGCATACGCTCTGCCCCGACACCCGCCGCATACCTGTTTGTACCCACAGACGCCGCATTTACCTTCCAGCTCATTGCTGTCGCGCATGCGTGCAAGATCTTTGCTGCCGTACCAAATATCTGAAAGCTTCTCCTCAAGCACATTGCCGCACTTTATAGGCAGGTAGCCGCATGGAAATACATCGCCCTGATGTCCGACAAACAATACTCCGAGGCCGGCCAGGCATCCTTTCGATGCCCCTCTGTGCCCGCTCCTGCCTGGAATATCGCCTCGGCCATGGCCTGCTGCTTCCATACGGGATTTGTACAAGCCCTCCTGCCTTATAACACGCTCATAATGAGGGCCGCAGGTCACTTTCATTTGTAATTCACCTCGACCATCCAGTTCACAGATATCGAGTAATTTCTGCTCGTATTGTTCGGGCGAGAGCATATCAGTTTCCGCCAGAGACTGCCCGCAGCCGACGGGAACGAGCATAAATATATGCACTGCTACCGCGCCGAGCGATTTGGCAAGGTTGTAAACATCTTCTAATTGTCCGGCGTTATGTTTCGTCAGAGTAATATTTATCTGGAAAGGTACCTCTTTCGATCGAAGATATCCTATGCCTTCAATCGCTCTTTCAAACGATCCTTCGAGCTGGCGCAGCTTGTTATGAACCTCCGCCGTAGCACCATCAAGGCTCACTGATACCCTCGCGATCCCGCTGCCGCGTATTTGCTCAGCCACGGTTGTATCTATCAGTGTCCCATTTGTCGCAAGTGCTGGAGTAATTCCTAATGAACGAGCCTGCTTGACTAACTCAAACAAATCCTCGCGACAGAGCGGCTCACCCCCTGAAAACACCAATACGGGCATCATAGGCTGACCTCGCCCCAGCTCAGCCAATTGTTCAATCAGGGCCTTCGCCTGTGCCGTTGTAATATCTCTGTAGGCTTGTTCGTCAGATTCTATACGCCGGCAGTGAGCGCAGGTCAAATTGCACCGTATAGTGCTTTCCCAAAACAAAAGCCTCAGAATCTGCTTTGACTTCGAAGGATCTGTCACTATTTTACCTCCTCCTTACCGCCCGGCTCGGACATTATCTCTTCGGCCTGCCTGACAATGCTGTCGACCATCTTTGCTGCCTCAGTCGCCCCGTTTTCCTTAGCTACGATATTGACGTTCTTAATCACGCAATGCAGCAGCTTATTGACAACGCGGTTGACCATGTCCTCCATAACCTCTTTACAGGATGCCTCCTGTCTGACTCCGACGAAGAATCGCTCCATCTCATTTTCGCTGATCTGCTTGAATTGCTTTTTCATCTGCCCTATCAGAGGCCCTATATCCTTGGAACTGAACCATTCGATGAAGTCCGTAACATTTTCGAGGACGATTTCCATGCCTTTGGCCATGTCCCGCTCACGGGCCTTCCGATTTTGCTCGACGACTGCCGTCAGATCATCGACACTGTAAAGATAAA